>JAJYKC010000305.1 GCA_021788955.1 Acidobacteriota bacterium | reverse complement strand
GCCCCGGTCTTCCCGTCCACCCGGTACACCGCTTCCTTCAACTCGAACTTATGCACCGCCCCCTCATACATCGACAGCGACCCATACCCCGGATCCGAAAACCAGATCCCCCCATCCGGATGCACCACAATATCGTTCGGAGCATTGAACGGCTTGCCCTCGAACTTATCAGCGATCACCGTCACCTCGCCCGTCTGCTCGTACCGCACCACGCGCCGATTCAGATGCTCGCACGAAACCTGCCGCCCCTCGTAGTCGAACGTGTTCCCGTTGCTGTTCCCGCACGGCTTGCGCAGCACGCTCACATGACCGTCTTCCTCCAGCCACCGCATCTGCCGGTTATTCGGAATGTCGCTCCATACCAGGTAATTCCCCGCGCCGTTCCACGCCGGACCCTCCGCCCACCGCATCCCCGTCGTCACCCGCTGAATCTCGGCGGACTTAATCCGGTACTTCTCAAAACTCGGGTCGAGCACAACCACATCCGGGTCCGGATACCGCATCGGTTCCCGCCCGCTCCAGTCCCGGGCACTCTGCGCGGCCACCCGCGAAATCGCGGCGGCGGCCCCGCTCACAGCAAGCATCTGACGGCGCGTTGGCATAGACATAGGTGTTCCGGGCCAGTATATATCGCCCGGCCGCTACCGTCGAGGAATGCCGCCGGAATGCCGCCGGCGCCCGCGTCTGGCGCAGCCCAAACCTCTAAACCTCATTACCGCGCCACTCGGCCGCAAACGGATTCACAACCCGCACACCCCCAAGCACCGCGCCGTTCTGTAAGTCCTCGCTGAATAGGATCTCCACCGACGCCATCCTCGCCGCCTGCACAATCAACGCATCCCAGAACGAAATCCGATTCAGCCGGTGGAACTCGATCGCCGCAATCACGTCCTCCTCCGCGAGCCGCACCACGCGCATCCGGGCCAATAGCTCTACCTTGCGCTGCGCAATCCCGCTCTCAACTCCAAGTTTCCTCGTCGCCGCGGCAAAGTATTCCTGCAATACCTGCAACGAAACCGTCGCAAGGCCACCCCGCTGATATTCCTTCACTAACTCGATCGCCCGGGCCTGTTTCTCAGGCTGCCGCGAGTCGTCACAGTAGAGAATAACGTTGGTGTCGAAAAACGCCGGACGCCGGGCTCCATCGCGGACCATCACCGTCTCTCGTGGATCTCGTCCCGATCGAACTTCCAGCCCCGGGAATCCCCTCGCGCCTGCCGTGAAAGCCGCTCAAACTCCTCCGCGTCGCGTTCCGGATCCGAGCGCCCCGCCAGTTGCTCGAGATAATCCCGCACCAATTGATTCACACTCGAGCCTAGGCGCTCGGCCTGCCGCCGGGCCCTGCGCACCACTTCATCGTCAACGGATAGGGTAAGATTCACTGAGCACAGTATACGTGCGCACGTATCCTGTGTCAATCCCGCGCCTCCAGAAACCCCGCCATCCTTCAGCGCCGCTGATATCATGGGCGCTTATCTTTCAAACGAAACGTACCCACCTGGTAAGAAAGGAGCACACCGTGAGAAACCGTGACGCTCATGGGTCGTTGGCGAAACTAACCGCCGAAGTTCTCTGCTTCGGGCTCGCCTCCGGAGCCATCCTCGCCGCCCAACCCGCCCCGCAACCGGCCCCGATCCCCCGGCCGCCGATGGGCTGGTCTTCCTGGAATAGTTTCTCGAACACCGTCGACGCCCACAACGTCATGGACCAGGCTCGCGCCATGGCCGCCAACGGCATGAAGAAGGCCGGTTACGTTTACGTCAACATCGACGAAGGCTGGTGGACCGGGCCGCGCGACGCGCAAGGCAATATCGTCGTCGATCCGAAACAATGGCCCGCGCTCGCGCCCGGCGAGCTTCCGGGCGACATGTCTAACATCGTCCGCTTCATCCACAATCTCGGATTGAAAGCCGGAATCTATACCGACGCCGGAACTGCCGGCTGTAGTATGTATCCCGACCTCGGGCCGAAATACTTTCACGCCGGAAGCGAAGGCCACTACGAACAGGACTTCTTACAATTCGCCCGCTGGGGATTCGATTACGTCAAAGTGGATTGGTGCGGCGGCGACAGCGAGCACCTGGATCCAGCCGTGCAATACGCCCAGGTCGCGCACGCCATCGCACGAGCCGAGGCCGTCACCTCACACCCGCTCTTCTTCTCCATCTGCGAGTGGGGCAAGAACAGCCCCTGGACCTGGGCGCCGAACATCGGAGGATCGCCGGCTGACATCTGGCGCACCAGCGGCGATATCGTCCCTCCCATCGTCGCCGGCCACGAGCACGCGGACCGCAAGGCCAGCTTCGCGAAGATGCTCGCGAATTTCGATCAGGGCATTCACCCGCAAGCCCAGCACACCGGCTACTACAATGATCCCGACATGATGGTTCTCGGCATGCCCGGCCTCACCGACGGGCAGAATCGCCTCCACATGGCGCTCTGGGCAATCTCCGGCGCGCCCCTCCTCGCTGGCGCGGACCTGACGAAGCTAACCCAAGCCGAGTTAGCCGACTTTACGAATCCGTCGGTCGTGGCCATCGACCAGGATCCCGCCGGACTGCAAGCGGTAATGGTCTCCGAACCCACGCCCGGAGTGCAGGTCTGGTCAAAGCCCCTGGCCGAAACCGGCAAGCGCGCCGTCCTGCTCCTCAATCGAACTCCAGCCGCAGGGTCCGTCTCCGTGAAATGGGCGGATCTCGGGCTCACCGGCGTCACGCCCACCATCCGCAACGCATGGTCGGGAGAGCCCCTCCAGGCCTCTGGCGATGCCTACAGCACAACCGTTCCCGACGGCGATGGTGTCCTTCTGCTCATCGCCGGGCAAGACCTGCCAGCGGCAACTTACAAGCCCAGCGAAGCATCCGGTGAAGTTCTACGGACGCATCCCGTTCGATTCGTGAACGTGCATGCCCGCTCGAGCCTCGCGCGCGTCCAAATCATGTACCGAAATCCCAGTCCCAAAACGCGCTTCGCAAGCTTGCAAGTAAATGGAGAAGGAATCACAACCGTCGCGTTTCCTCCCACGCGAACGAACGCAGCCGAGTACGTCTGGGTCCAGGCGAATCTCAATCCCGGCGATTCCGGGAACACATTAGACTTCTCGACGGACTGCGACCCCGGGCCGGTGATTCATTCGATCAGAGTGCAATAAGTCCTCCATGCGACTGATGGCTCGCCTGCTTACCGGCCTTCTCGTTTTCCTCTTCCTTCCCCGGACGGCCACGCCCGCCACGCCCGCGCTCATCACACCAGGCGCCCAATGGCGCGACACGCAGGGCCACCTGATCGAAGCCCACGGCGGAGGCGTTCTGCAAGTTGGCCGCACCTGGTACTGGTTTGGAGAGGACCGAAACCCGAACCTCGATCCGGCGAAACGCTATGTGAGCTGCTATTCCTCGCGCGACCTCGTGCACTGGAAATTCCGCGGACACGCCCTCGCTCTCGCCGACCCAGAGCACCTCGGGCCGCATTGGGTTCTCGAACGGCCCAAGGTCTATTACAGTAAGTCGACCAACCAGTTCGTAATGTACATGCACCTCGACGACGCAAAATACAAATACGCGCGCGTCGCGGTGGCCCGCGGCCGCCGGATCACCGGACCCTATGTCTTCCTACGCAGCTTTCGTCCGCTGGAGTCCGAGTCGCGGGACATCGGCCAGTTCGTCGATGACGATGGACAAGCCTATCTGATCTTCGAATCGAGACCGTCGGGCGGTTTCTTCGTCGCGCGCCTCTCGCCGGACCGTCTCTCCGTCGAGTCGCCCGCCGTGGCATTTCTCGATATCCCGCTGGAGGGTGGCGCCCTGTTCCACTACCAGGAAATGTATTACGTGCTTGGTTCCCATCTCACAGGATGGCGTCCCAACCCCAACGTGTATGCCACAGCGCCGAAGCTCACCGGACCCTGGTCCACCTTCCGCAAGATCGCCCCCGCCTCCCCGGACACCTACGGCGCACAATCCACATTCACACTAAAGGTCACCGGAAAAACGAAAACAACGGTGATCTTCATGGGCGATATCTGGAATCCAAAATCCCTTTGGGATTCCCGCTATCTCTGGATGCCGCTCACCATCACGAGAGACGATCTCCTGTTGCCTGAGCCGCAACCCTGGACGATCAACGCCAGGCAAGGCCTGACCCGGATCGGTTCCGAGCCGCGACAGCAAGGGAGCGTCCGCCTTCCCTCTCACCCGCTCGCCCGCGAATCTTCACCAAATCGCACGCGATGACCCGGTTGGAGTGCTGCCGTCCGGTATGGCGGCAGGCCCGCGACGGGAATGGCCGGGGCTGGCACACAGCGCGCGAAGGGCACGGTTTCCGCCGTGAGGTGCGGTGTCAGCCCCCCCGGGATCACCGGACATGGGAGCCTCCCGGCTCTCCGGGCGGCGGGTGGACGGATGGCACTCTGGAGGCGCCGGGAGCTTCCAACAACAGGTTGATAGGTTGATACCGGATGGCGATCTGTCGATGGTAACGTATGTGTTACTATTAAGCCGGTGAAGGAAATCGAGTCCCGGGAGTTCCTCGACACCTCCGGCCGGTCGCCGTTTGCGCGCTGGTTCGATGCGTTGAATGCGGTGGCGGCGGCGCGGGTGACGGTTGCGCTTGCACGCCTGGGCCAAGGGAACTTCGTCTACTGCGGCAAGGATGTCGAGCGGATCGTGATTCTGCTGGGTGGAAGCTCGAAGAAGCGGCAGAGCCCCGCGGTTGCGGCCGCGCAGGCAGCATGGGCCGAGTACAAACGCCGCAA
>JAJYKC010000304.1 GCA_021788955.1 Acidobacteriota bacterium | reverse complement strand
GGGTGTTGTCGCTGGCGATGTCCCTTCTGTACTTCCGGTGGGTGCGGGATTCGCAGTCCGGGATGTGGGTGTTCAAGCGGTCGATTCTGAAAGACATGCGGCTCATCTCCGACGGAATGGCGTTCTCGGAGGAGATCAAGATCGAGGCGCTGCGGAACCGGACGATCCGGTTTGCCGAAATTTCCATTTTGTACTCGTCACGGCTGGGGGAGATCAAGCTAAATCCCTGGCGGGACGGGTTCTACAATTTGTGGTTTCTGATGAAGAAGCGGTTTGCCCGTGGATGAGGGAAGCGTTTCGATCGTGATTCCGAACTGGAACCGGCGGGCGCTGCTCGTGCGTCTGCTGGAGAGTCTGGCGGCGCAGACGCGGCGGCCGGAGGAAGTTGTGGTGGTGGACAACGGCAGCAAGGACGGAAGCGTGGAGGCGGCACGGGCGCTTGGGGCGAGGGTGATCGAAATGGGGATGAACGCCGGCTTCGCGCGGGCGGTGAACCGTGGCGTGGGCGAGTCGGCGGGGGCCTGGATCGGCATCGTGAACAACGATGTCGAGCCGCGAGCGGACTGGCTGGAACGGCTGCTGGAGGGAGCGGGCGAGGCATGGTTCGCCAGCGGGAAGACCCTGAGCACCGCTGCTCCGGCGCGAATTGACGGGGCCTGGGACGCCTTGGCGCGGAGCGGCTGCGCGTGCCGGTGCGGCTGGGGCGCCGACGACGGTCCACGATGGAGCGAGCGGCGGAAGATCCGGATGGCACCGCTGACGGCGGCACTGGTGCGGAGGGCGGCGTTCGCGCGGGTGGGAACGCTGGATGAGCGGTTCGAATCTTATTTAGAAGATGTGGACTTCGGGCTGCGGTGCGCGTTGGCCGGGCTGGAGGGCGTTTACGTTCCGGAGGCGGTGGCCTGGCACCGCGGAAGCGCGACCTTCGGCGCATGGAGCCCGGCGATGGTGCGGCTGATAGCCCGGAACCAGGTGCTGCTGGTCGCGAAACATTTCTCGTCGAAATGTCTGATTAGAAACGCTTGGGCCGTGCTCGCGGGGCAGGCGCTGTGGGGCGTGCTCGCTCTGCGGCATGGGGCCGGTTTGGCGTATCTTAGGGGCAAGTGGGAGGGGATGCGGCGGTTCCGGCCGTGGCGCGAGGCGGGTCTGTCGGAGTTGGAGGGAATTCTCGCGGAAAGCGAGGCTGAGATTCGGGGCCTGGCTCGCGAAGGCGGGTTTGGCTGGTATTGGAGGCTGTACTGCGCGCTGACTTGAGCGTTGTCGCGGTGGTGGTCTGTTACCGCTCGGCGGAGGTGCTCGAGAAGTGTCTGCGCTCGCTGGGCGGCATGCCCGTGGTAGTCGTCGATAACGGCAGCGGGGACGGTGCGGTGGAGATTGCGCGCGGGTTCCCGGGCGTCGAGGCGATCGCGAACCGGGAAAATCGCGGGTTCGCGGCGGCGGTGAACCAGGCGGTGGCCCGGCGCGCCGAAGAATATGTGATGCTGGTGAACCCGGACGTCGAGATCGAGGGAGACGCATGGGCGCTGGCGCGCGCCTGCCGCGAGTCCGGGGCGGACATCGCGGGCGGACAACTGAAGAACGCCGACGGATCCGCGCAATGGGGATTTTCCGCACGGCGATTCCCCACCCCGGCCACGCTCGCCTTCGAGACGATGGGTTGGAACCGCGCGTTTCCCTGGAACCCGGTGAACCGAGCCTATCGCTACCTCGACCGCGACCCGGGCCACGGCGGGGAGGTAGATCAACCGGCCGGAGCCTTCCTCGTATTCCGGCGCGCGCTTTGGGAAAAGCTCAGCGGCTTTGACGAAGCGTTTTATCCGGTATGGTTTGAGGACGTGGATTTCTGTCTGCGGGCGCGGCAGGCGGGGGCGAAGATTGTTTATGCGCCGGAGGCGGCAGCGCGGCACCTGGGCGGGCACAGTTTCCGGGCTCTCGATTGGGAAACACGGGAAGTGCGCTGGTATGTTAGTCTTATGAGGTACGCGTCCAAGCACTTCCGGCCATCCGGACGAAGGCGTCTGGCGGCAGGCCTCGTAGCCGGCGCCATGGTTCGGATGATCCTATCTGCATGCCGGAGGGCAAATCTCAAGCCGATTCCGCTTTATAGCGAAGTGATTCGGCTGGCTTATCTTACTCTCTGGAAGGGAGGCGGCGGAAGCGAGGTGGGAATGCTGGACGAAGTGGAGCAGCGGAAACTAGGAAACGATACGCGCCTGCATGTCTTATAACGATCGGGTTTCCGTCACCATCGTGACGTACAACAGCGGCCGCTTTATCAAGCGATGCCTCGAGTCGGTACTGGCTCAGAAGTACGCGAATAAGGAAATTCTGGTCATCGACAACGCGTCGACCGACGGGACCGTCGACATACTCGAGCAGTTCGAGGACCGCTGCCACATCGTGTACAACAACGAGAACCTGGGATTCGCGGCGGCCCAGAATCAGGCGATCGCCCTCGGCACGGGAGGGTGGGTGCTGACTCTGAATCCGGACGTGCTGCTGCTGCCGGGTTTTA
This sequence comes from Acidobacteriota bacterium, assembly GCA_021788955.1. Next base: position 2,248 of record JAJYKC010000304.1, on the reverse strand, counting down.
TCGAGTCGCTGATGGAGGCGGGGCAACTGGACCCGAAGGTCGGCTCGGTCTGCGGGAAACTTCTGACCATTCGCTCGAACTTCGATCTGCCTGACAAGCCGCTGGTGGATTCCACCGGGATTTACTTCACCCCGATGCTGCGCCACCTCGACCGCGGAAGCCAGGAAGTGGACAACGGGCACTACACGCAGTACGAGTACGTGTTCGGGGCGACGGCGGCCGCGGCCCTCTACCGGCGGCGGATGATCGAGGACATTTCGGTGGACGGGGAGTTTTTCGACTCCGACTTCTTTGTCTACCGCGAGGACGCTGACGTGGCTTGGCGGGCGCAACTGCTGGGCTGGCGCTGCCTTTACACGCCGCACGCGCGCGGCTATCACGTGCGCAATGTCCTGCCGGGCAACCGGCGCGCGCTGCCGCCCGAGATCAACATGCACTCGGTGAAGAACCGGTTCCTGATGCGCGCCAAGAACATGAGCGGCGACCTCTACTGGCGCAACTGGCTGTCAATCACGTGGCGGGACACGCTGGTGCTGGGAGCGTGCCTGCTGAACGAATGGAGTTCGCTGAAGGCGTTTCCTTTCGTGTTCCGGAACTGGAATCGGCTGATGGCGAAGCGGCGCGACATCATGCGGCGGAAACGCGCCGATGACGCCTATATCGCAAGTTGGTTCGCCTATGAGCCGGTGAGCCGGCCGGCGCAAAAGCTGGGCTCGCGGACGGCGCAGCGGACGCGCGCGGCTCGAGGCTAGCCGCGAGTCTGTTCACTAATGAGTGAGCCGCGGCGTTTCGCCATTCTGGGCACGCGCGGCATTCCAGCCAATTACGGGGGATTCGAGACTTTCGCCGAGGAGCTTTCCACTCGTCTGGCCGAGCGCGGGCACGAGGTGACTGTGTACTGCCGCACGCGGGAGGGCGGCGCGGAATATCGCGGCGTGAAGCGGCGCTGGGCGCCGGCGGTGCGGCACAAGTACCTCGAGACGCTGTCGCACACGTTTTTCTCGACCATCGATCTTCTTTTCCATCGCGTGGATGCGGCCCTGTACTGCAACGCGGCCAATGCGGTGTTCACGCTGGCGCCGCGGATCGCCGGTATACCGGTCGCGCTGAACGTGGACGGGCTCGAGCGCGAGCGGAAGAAGTGGAACGTGCTCGGAAAGACGTGGTACCACGCGAGCGAGCGCATGGCGGCGTGGTTTCCTTGCGTTGTGGTGAGCGACGCGCGCGTGATTCAGGATTACTACCGCGCGACATACCACAAGGACAGCGTGTTCATTCCCTATGGCGCGACGGTCGAGCGTGCGAGCGGGCGCGGGACTCTCGATTCGCTGGGCCTCGAGCCCGGCGGCTATTTTCTCTACGTGAGCCGCATGGAGCCGGAGAACAATGCGCTGCTCGTGCGAGAGAGTTTCGAAAACGTGGAGGGTGGGGTGAAATTGGCGCTCATCGGCGACGCGCCCTACGCCAGGGACTACATCGAGCGTGTGCGCGCCACCAGCGACAAGCGCATCGTGATGCCGGGCGCGATTTACGGGCAGGGATATGCCGAGCTGCAGTCGCACTGCCTGGCATACGTTCATGCGACGGAAGTTGGCGGTACGCATCCCGCGCTGATCGAGGCGATGGGCCGCGGCGCGCTGGTGCTGTACTTGCGCACACCGGAAAACGAGGAAGTGGCCGGCGGCGTGGGCCTTGGTTTCGAGCGCGGCGAGTTGGCGGAACGGATGCGCCAGGTGCTCGAAATGAGCGAAGCCGAGCGGGCCGCCTGGGGTGAGCGCGCGGCGGCGAGGGTGCGCGAGCACTATAGCTGGGACGCCGTGACTGGCGAGTATGAAACCCTGCTGTGCGGCCTCGCCGGCCGGAAGAAACGCTGACACGACGGGTGCCCGGCTATCGTCGTTGTTGAGAGAACAGCCAGGGGACGAGATCCGGTACGGCCGTAAAAATGTGCTGCCAGCAGGCGTCGTCGTGGCCGGCTCCCGGGACTTCGGTGACGCGAGGAGCGGCGCCGGCGCTAAACAAGTCGGTGGCGAGCGTTAGGGTCTGGAAGCCCGAGACGGTGCGGTCCCGGCCGCAGTGAAAGATCCAGACTGGCGCCGAGGCGAATTTTCCGCGAGTTCTCGGATCGCCAGCCTCGTCCAGCAGGCCGCTGGGAAGACGGCCCGAAGCCGCGATGCCGCCGGCGAAAAAATCCGATTGCATGTCGAGTAGATCCCATAATCCGGTTGCGCCGCCGCCCTGCCCGACG
>JAJYKC010000303.1 GCA_021788955.1 Acidobacteriota bacterium | reverse complement strand
CTGTCCCACGTTCGCCGCGACCGCATCAAACTGAAGCGCCTGGAAGTCGCCTGAGAAAGACGCAGTTAACCCGCCCCGGGCCGCTCAATCCCCCCGGCCTCCTCTCAAGCACTCACAAATTCATCCCCCCGGAAACCTCAATCCGCTGCCCGTTCACCCAGCGATTCTCCTCCGAAAGAAACGCCGCAATCATCGGCCCAATATCGTCCGGCACACCCGCCCGGCCCAAAGCCGTCATCTCCGCAACCCTCTTGTTGAGTTCCGGATTGTCCCGCACGCGCCCGTCGCTGAAGTCCGTCTCCACCGCCCCCGGCGCAACCACGTTCACGGTAATCCCGCGCCCCCCAAGCTCCCGCGCCAGGTACCGCGTCAGCACTTCCACCGCGCCCTTCGCCGCGCCATACACCGAAGTCCCCGGCATGCTGAAACGCGCCAGCCCGGACGACACGTTCACAATCCGCCCGCCGTCCTTCAACAGCGGCAACAGCTTCTGCGTCAGGAAATACACACCCTTGAAGTGCACATTCACAATCCCGTCGAACTCCGCTTCCGTCGTCTGCGCGAACGGCTTATGCAGCGAGTTGCCGGCGTTGTTCACCAGGTAGTCAAACCCCTCCGCGCCCCACTCGGCAAGCGTCTTCCGCACCTCCGCCACGAATCCATCGAACGCGCCCGCATCCCCCGTGTCCAGCCGGAACGCCCGCGCCTTCCGCCCCATCTGCTCGATCTCGCGCACCACCTGCTCCGCCTCCGCCTGCCTCGCGCGGTAAGTAAAGATAACGTCCACCCGCCGCCGCGCCAGGTTCAAAGCGGTGTTCCGTCCAAGTCCACGGCTTCCGCCGGTAATAATGGCAATCTTGTCTTTCATCGTTCCTCCCTTACGCCTTCCCGCCTACCCTTCCCGCACCCTCGAAGTAACTCGGCCCGTCGATATCGGCGATCAACCCCGGCTGCGTCGGCGCCCATCCCAGCAACTCCCGAGTCCGCCGCGCCGACGCCGCCAGGTCCAACCCCACAAACTGCCCGATCCACCCGAAATGCTCCCGCGCCTCCTCGCCGGTTTTGCTCATCACCGGAACCCCCAGCCGCCGCCCAATCACCTCCGCGATCTCGCGAAAAGCCACACCCTCATCCCCAACCGCGTGATACCGCGGCCCCGCCGCGCACTTCTCCAGCGCCAACCTATAAAGCCGGGCCGCATCCAACCGATGCACCCCCGACCACCGGTTCGAACCATCCCCGATATAACCCGACAAGCCCTTCTCTCGCGCCAGTCCAATCAGCCGCGGCACGAAGCCATGATCTCCCTCCCCATGCACCGACGGCGGCAGCCGCACTACGGCCACACGCACGCCCCGCGCCGCCACCGCATCCGCCGCAGCCTCGCTCTTGCGCGGGAAATTCGGAGCGGTCCTGTCCTCCTCCGTCGCCACATCGCCCCGCTTCTCCACCCCCATGCCCGAAGTCACAACCAACGGCCGGTCCGAGCCCACAAGCGCCGCACCCAGCGCCTCAATCGCCCGCCGGTCCACCTCGGAAACCTCCTCGTATCGCGAAAAGTCGTGTATGAACCCCGTGTGAATTACGCCATCCGACTCCGCCGCCCCGCTCCGCAAACTTTCCACGTCTTCCAGATCCCCGCGATGCACCCCCGCGCCCGCCGCCCTCAGCCGCTCCGCGCCCTGATCCGACCGCGCCAGACCCACCACCTCATGCCCGGCGCCTACGAGTTCTCTCACCACCGCCGAACCCACAAAACCCGTCGCTCCCGTAACGAAAACACGCATATCCTTCGTTCCTCCTGATCCCAGTCTTGACGAATCCTTCACAACTTCGATAAAACGGAGAGTGTCTCCGTCAAACTAGATTACCGGAGACTCTCTCCGGTTTCAACTATTTTCAATATGGCCGTCTCACGCCCCCCATCCCCCGGCCGCAAGCGCCGCGCCGACGCCGAACGCAACCGCGATCGCATCCTGGACGTCGCCAAGCGCGCCTTCTCCCGCTTCGGCGCCAACGCAAGCCTTGACGACATCGCCAAAGAAGCCGGCGTCGGCCCCGGCACCCTCTACCGCCACTTCCCCACCCGCGAGGAACTTCTCGAAGCCGTCTACCGCACCGAAGTCGAGAAACTCGCCGCCTCCGAAAAGAAACTCGGCGAAACCCTGCGGCCCCTGGAAGCCCTTCGCGCCTGGATGCTTCTCTTCGTCGACTACATCGCAACCAAGAAGATCATCGCCCCCGCCCTGAATCCCCCCGCCGGCGGCCACGCCAAAGTAATCGAAGCCTCCTACGCCCCCATCCACGAAGCCATGCGTTCCCTCGTCAAACGAGCCATCAAAGGCGGCGAACTCCGCAAAGACCTAAACCCCCTCGACCTCCTCCGCGCCCTCGTCGGCGTCGCCTACTTAGAATCAACCCCCGACTGGCAACCCAGCGCCCGCCGCTTAGTAGACATCCTCATCGCCGGCTCGCGCGCAACGAAATGAGTCCCCACACCCCGGCCATCCCAACCGTCCTCGCTATAAACGCCCATCCCAACCACCTTCGAGGAACAATCCGCACCAAGCACCACTACGACATGCCAACGAAACGGAAGCAAGACGCCATAACCCGCTCGGGACCTGCGAGCTTGTTGTGCGACGAGCGGTCGGCCGACGCGCTGAGCGGTTAAAATGTGCTTATCTACGATGCGGCGAAAAGTATGGGACCCCCGCCACCTCGCTGAATTGCGCGCCAAACGACGCCGAAGCCCTGCGTACGAGCGGGCGTACCAAGCGAGGTTCTATCTCCTATTTGGCGACGATCGTAAGCGGGCACGCGAATGGGATTTGTTCCTTCGATTCTGTGAAGTCGGCAATCTGGAGATCGATCCAGCAGGCGTCGAGATGCTCGATCCGCCTTGGCCCGACCTGAGAGCACATATCTTTGGAAACCTGCACTACTTCGAACTGAGTGAGATTGTTCAAGAGGACTGGCTGAAGGCGGAAGCGCAAAGGGAGAAGAAGCCGTTCGACGATTGGCGGCTACCATTGACTGCGGTTTCGCCGCCCCTGATTACAATCATCCAGAAAAAGTGCCAGAAGAGCTACGCCCCGCAAGCCACACCGCTCTCGTTGTTGCTTTACTGGGAGCGGAACGCCCCCGGCTGGAACGTGATCGAGCCTGTCGTCAAGGAACGGGAGCCCGACATTCGGGCAATCTTCGAGAAAAGCGCGTTCGACCACTTGTGGCTCTTTATGGGGTACGAGAATCGAATCCCGCTCCAAATGTCTAAAACGAACGTCATCTCACACTTGGGGTAAATGGTACCGACTTCGGACCGGTGCGCTGACATCTGCCGACCTATGAGTCACACACGCATCGTGGCCTCAACAGGACACATTGCGAACGAGTAGTCGCTCCCGGTGCACGTTCACAGACCCGATCAACCGTTATCACTCAATCACTTGCCCGCCCGTACCCCGAGCGATTCTCCCTCTCCCCCTCCGCCAGCCCCACCGAAAGTATCACGCCACCAAACAAAAGCGTATCCGCAAAGTAATTGATCCCCACCACCTGCACCCCCGAACTCCCATCCCCCAGCGCCCCAATCATCACCGGCACATAAATCACCACAACCATCAACACAATCCAAGCCCCCACGTAAGTCGCCGCCAAGCGCACCTTCCGCCCAAGCAGAAAACACCCGCCCGCCACAACAAGCCCCGCCCCCGTCACATAATCAATCAACGCGCGCCCCGGAACCCACCCGGGCATCTCCTTCTCGAGCGGAACCCCCGGAAGCCCCAGCGGATGCAGAAAGTGCAGAATCCCGAAAACAATCGCCGCCACCGCAATCAACACGCGCCCCACCACGACAAGCCTCCTCCCGCTCCCACCCATCGCAATCCCCGCCAAAACCAACCCGCCGCCCCCGAACGACGTTTCCCGGAAAACAATCGTCCACGGAATCCGTCCACCGGCCTCGATCGCCCCCGGCAGATGCAGCATCGCCACAAACAGAAACATCATTGCCCCGAACCCCACCCCGGACCACCGCACCTGAATCTTCGTCGCCATGCTCAACGCCGCCGCAATCAGCGCAACCCCGACGAAATACACCCAAAACAAACGCCAAGGCATGTAAGCCGGCACTAACTCGAGCAGCGACTTCTCATCCGACAAATGCAACGCCCCGAACACCGCCAGCGGAACCGCGAAGCACAAGTAAGTCAGTGCTGCAACCTTCTCAACCCCGCGCCCCCGCCCAATATCGCCCCTCGCCACCCACAAACTAACCACAAGCACCACCAACCCCGCACCACACATCGCTCCCGCCGTGCGCGAAAGCACAAACAATGCAGGAATCATCGCCTCCATCTCTCACCCCCACCCCGGACAGGTTCTAACTTCTACCACAAACCCGAGCCGCCATACCAACGCAACACGCGCAAAGCCCGCAGCGTGTTCCACCGGCTCGCCAGGCCCACATCGGTCTCCATCTCCAAAGGAATCCGTTCCGGATGAAGCCGGTTGAGCGGCCACCGCCCGTTCTGGTGCCGCTGCGCCATAACTACTTCGACGGCTTCCCGCAAAACATCGTAGTGCCAGAACGTCGGAAACGAGAACCGCAGCCAGCGCCCGTCAATGATCTCCCCGGTCCGCAGGGACCGGAACATCCCGCGCTCCGGCAGATACTCCTCCGCCCCGCCCGTTCATAAGCAAGCAGCCCATCCGGCACGCAGATCGTCGTATGGAACGAAGAACGCCGGCTCTTCGGCGC
>JAJYKC010000302.1 GCA_021788955.1 Acidobacteriota bacterium | reverse complement strand
AGTGTTTGTATTGCCGGCGATGTAGGCGTTGCCGGAGGGGTCGACAGCGAGGGCGTCGGCGGAGGTGGCGCCGAAGTTTACGCAGCCTGTGGCAGGCGCCGGCTTGCAGGGAACGCCTGCGCCCGCGATGAGGCCGGAGTAGAGGATGGAGCCACCGTCGGGTGGGATTTCGGCGAGGAAGGCCGCGGTGACGAGCGAGTTAGCGTAGTTGGCGCAGGTAAAAGTCAGCGGCGGCAGTTTGGCGGTGTTGGGGAAGGAACATGCCAGGGCCGAGCCGGCGACGTAGAGGTTGCCGGCGGGGTCTGTTGCGAGGGCGGAGATCGAGGCGTTGAAGTAAGTGGAGTAAAGAATGTCGGACCCGTCGGGACTTAGTTTGGTGATGAAGCCGGCGGGGTTTGCGGAGGGGAAATAGACGAGGGCGTGGCTGCGGGGATAGTCGGGCGAGGTGGTGGTACCGGCGACATAGACGTCGCCTTGCGGATCGAGAGCGATGGCGGTGGGGATGTCGGCGCCTTTGCCGCCGAAGGTAACCTCGAAGATGAGCTTGCCGGTGGGATCGACCTTGGCGACGAAGACATCGGGGAGAGGATCGCCCGCGAGGCCGGGGATGTTGAGATAGCGGGCGCCGGCGAGGTAAGAGTTGCCCGAGGCGTCGGTTGTCATCGCGGTGGTTTTATAGGGCGAGCCGTCGCCGATGTAAGTGGTGAATTCCTGGGCGCAGGCCGAAACAAGAATGAGTAAAAAGGCGGACAGAAGGCGCATGAAGAGACTCCTGGGGAAGGACGGGCGCGGGAAGAGGAAGTGTACCATGCACTCGGGCGGGGCGTTGCTGTATGCTATCCGCGAGGAGAGTGAGGCATGCGCCGCCTTTGGCTGTTGCCGCTGGCCCTGTGTCTGCCGGCGGTGGGTGAGGTACAGAATCCGCGGACGAGCGCGGCCGATGTCGCATCGGGAGCGAAGACATTCCGGTCGCATTGCGCGCCGTGCCATGGATACAACGGCACAGGCGGGCTTGGGCCGAACCTGGCGGCGGGGCGGTTTTATCACGGGAGCACGGACGAGGACCTGTTTAACAACATCTCGAACGGCATTGCAGGGACGGAGATGCCTGGACTTTTCTACTCGGCCGATCGAGTCTGGCAGATCGTTGCCTATATCCGCTCGTTGAGCAGCGCGGAGCAGGCGGCTCCGCCGGGGGATGCGAAGCGGGGCGAGGAGGTGTTTGCATCGAAAGGCTGCTCCCGATGCCATCAAGTGGATGGGCAAGGTGGGGAGTTGGGGCCGGACCTTTCGCAGATCGGCGCGTCGCGTTCGGCGGCGTATTTGCGGGAGTCCATCGTGAAGCCCGATGCCGAGGTTTCGCCCCGGTACTGGCGTGTTTCGTTCGAGGATGGGCAGGGCCGCAAGGTGCAAGGATTCTTGCTGAACGAAGATACTTACACGGTGCAGTTGATCGGCATGAACGGGGCGCTCGAATCGTACGACCGGGCCGGGCTGAAGGACTTTTCGATCGACAAGCGTTCGGCGATGCCGTCGTATGGCGGGGCGTTGAGTTCCCGGGAATTGGACGATCTGGTGGCGTACTTGTGGTCGCTGCGGCCGGCGGGGAGGGGATCGAAATGAGGACGTTTGCCATTGCCTTGCTGCTGGTAGCCGCCGCGGCAGGGCAGGTGACGAATGAGCAGTTACTGAATGCCGGCAACGACGGCGCCAACTGGCTGACTTACTCGGGCTCCTATCGAAGCTGGCGGTATAGCCGGCTGGATCAGATTACGCGGGAGAACGCGGCGCGTCTGAAACTCGAGTGGGTTTACCAGATGCCGACGACGCTGATGGTGGAGACGACGCCGTTGGTGGTGAATGGGGTGATGTACGCGACGGAGCCGCCGAGCAATGTGGTGGCGCTGGACGCACGCACGGGGCGGAGGTATTGGAGGTACCAGCGAGAGCTGCCGAAGCGGATCAACGTGTGCTGCGGCCAGGTGAACCGCGGGGTGGCGATTCTGGGCAACCGGCTGTTTGTGGGGACGGTGGATGCGCACCTGGTGGCGCTCGATGCGCGGACGGGAGCGGTGCTCTGGGACGTTCCGGTGGCCGACCACACGGCCGGGTACAGCATTACCGTGGCGCCGTTGATCGTAAAAGACATGGTGATCTGTGGGATCAGCGGCGGCGAATATGGGATCCGGGGACTTCTGGACGCCTACGACGCGGCGACGGGGAAGCGGCGGTGGCGGTTCTGGACGATTCCCGAACCCGGCCAACCGGGCAGCGAGACGTGGCACGGGGATGCGTGGAAGACGGGCGGAGGGCCGACGTGGGTGACGGGGTCCTACGATGCGGAACAGAACCTGATTATCTGGGGCGTGGGCAATCCGTCGCCGGACTGGAACGGGGATGTGCGTCCGGGCAACAACTTATATTCGGACAGCGCGATCGCGCTGGATGCGGACACCGGGAAGTTGAAGTGGCATTTTCAGTTCATCCCGCACGACACGCATGATTGGGACGCCGTGCAGATTCCCGTGCTGGTGGACGGAGAGTGGCAGGGGCAGCCGAGGAAACTGATTTACTGGGCGCACCGGGGCGGGTTTTACTATGTGCTGGACCGCGAGACGGGGAAGTTTCTGTTCGGGACTCCGTTCGCCAAGCAGACGTGGGCGAAAGGGCTGGATGCGGATGGGCATCCCGAACTGCTGCCGGACATCGATCCGTCGCCGCAAGGGACTTATATCTGGCCGGGCGTGCAGGGGGCGACGAACTGGTACTCGCCGAGTTATAACCCGATTACTAAGTTCTTCTATCTGTCTTACTGGGAGAACCGGAGTGTGTACCGGAAGGGCGAGCAGGAGTACAGTCCGGGGAACCGGTACATCGGGAGCGTGCCTTTGATCGATCTGCCGGGAGACCTGGGTCATGGCGGCGTCCGGGCTCTCGATCCGCAGACGGGGAAGGTCATGTGGGATTACAAGCTGGAGACCAAGCCGTGGGCGGGGGTACTGTCGACGGCGGGTGGCGTGGTGTTCGGCGGGAGCGACGAGGGATATCTGTTCGCGGTGGACGCTGAGACGGGCAAGGAAGTGTGGCGGGCAAACCTGGGCGGGATCATCCGGGCGAATGCGGTAACTTACCTCGTCGACGGGCGGCAGAGGGTGACGATTGCGGCGGGGAATGCGCTGTTTACGTTCGGGTTGGAGCAGTGAAGGAGCGGGGGGAATGGCGGAGAGAGAGGGATTCGAACCCTCGATAGAGTTTCCCCTATACACGCTTTCCAAGCGTGCGCCTTCAACCACTCGGCCATCTCTCCGGGGAAGCGCGAAGCCCTGCGCGAGGACCTTTTACGAGTCTACCAGAAGGTCCGCGGCAGGGCTTCAGTTTGCGGTCAAAACATATAGAGCGGCGTGCCGGGGGCGGGCTCGGGGTTTTCGTCCGGGGCGCCGACGAGCTGCTCCTGCATCTCCTTGACCGGCCGGCAGAAGAGGCCGGTTTCCGAAAGATAGATTTCGAGATCGGCCGGGCGGGGCAGCGTGCCTTGGATGACCGCCTCGGAGAGCGGATCCTCGACGTATTTCTGCAGCGCGCGGCGCAGCGGACGCGCGCCGTAACTGCGGTCGACAAGCGTTTTTTCCAGGATGTACTTCGCCGCGTCCTCAGCGATGCGGATCTTCACCTGCTTGGGGACGAGGTTCGCGTTGATCTGCTCGACCAGCATGTTGATGATCTTGAGCAGGTCCTCGTCGGCGAGCGAGGTGAACAGAATCACTTCGTCGAGGCGGTTGAGGAATTCGGGGTTGAAGGCGCGCTTCACCTCGCTCAACACCATGTCCTCGACCTTGGGCGGGATGCCGCTGGCCGATGGCGCCGAGAACCCGATCTGGCCGCGCTTGTCGAGGAAGCGGGCGCCGAGGTTCGACGTCATGATGATGATCGTGTTCTTGAAGTCGACCGTGTTGCCGAGGCCGTCGGTCAACTGGCCATCTTCAAACACCTGGAGCAGAATGTTGTAGACATCCGGATGAGCCTTCTCGATTTCATCGAGCAGGATGACCGAATAGGGCGCGCGCTTGACGCGCTCGGTCAACTGGCCGCCCTCCTCGTAGCCGACGTAGCCGGGAGGGCTACCGATGAGCTTCGAGACCGAGTGCTTTTCCATAAACTCCGACATGTCGAAGCGGACGAGCGACTTCTCGCTGCCGAAGAGGAACTCGGCTAAGGCGCGGGCGACTTCCGTTTTGCCGACGCCGGTGGGGCCGAGGAACAGGAACGAGCCGGAGGGCCGCTTGGGGCTCTTTAGGCCGGCGCGCGAGCGGCGGATGGCGCGGGACAGAGCCGAGATGGCTTTGTCCTGGCTGACGACGCGCTTGTGAAGCTCTTCCTCGATGCGGAGCAGCTTGGTGACTTCTTCTTCCTTGATGGCGGTCATCGGGACGCCGGTCCAGCGGGCCACGACGTCTTCGATGTCGTCCTTGGTGACGACGCCGGTGGAGGTGTCGTCGAGGTTGTACTTTTCGCGAAGCTGGCGGAGGTTCTCGCGTTCCTTGCGCTCCTCGTCGGAGTAGAACCGCGCCTTTTCGAATTCGTGGTTGGCGATGGCGTTCTCCATGCGGTGCACGATGAACTTGATGCGCTTCTGAATGTCGGCGACCTCGCCGGGCAGGGTGGTCTGCTTCAGCTTCACGCGGGCGCCGGCTTCGTCGATCAGGTCGATGGCCTTGTCCGGCAGGAAACGGTCCGGGATGAAGCGGGTGTAGGTGTGGACCGCGCTT
>JAJYKC010000301.1 GCA_021788955.1 Acidobacteriota bacterium | reverse complement strand
TGGTCGCAGACGCTGGGCGAGTTGACCAACGTGATGCTCGATATCCAGCCCGACACCGGGCATCGTCTCCTCATGCAGAGCTATCCGGGCGGAATCGAGAGCGGGACGGACTGGTATCAAAACGATGCCGGCGTGGTGCTGACCGAAACGACAATCCGCCAGACGCCGTTCAATATCAACGGCACTCCGGTGGCATTCCGCGCGCGGCGGGCGATTCAATACGGCGGCAACATCGACGAAGTCATCCACGAGCTTGGCACGCGCAACAACGGCCTCTACACGAACGAGTGGATCATCGGCGACGCCAAGACGAACGAGATCGCCATGTATGAGCTCGGGACGAACCACACCCACCTGTGGCGGAGTTCGAAGAACGAGTGGTTCGGTGGCACGACGGGATTCTACTGGGGCGATAACAACGCCAAGGATCTGACGATCAACTTGGAATACGAACCCGACCCGCAAGGTCCGCCCGCTTACGTGCCTTATGTTCCGATGGTGCGTGACCTCGCCTGGCAAAAGCTCTATCACGAGTACAAGGGCAAGATCGACGAACAGTTCGGCTTCCTGGCGTACCGCACGACGCCGCTGGTCGCCCGCAGCACGATCGACGCCAAGATCGCCACCGCGGGCATGGCGAACAACATGATGGTTTGGGCCGAGATGGGGCGCCCGAACCAGACCGTCGCGCCGGCGCCGGCGGCAAATCCCGGACCGGTTCAGGGACTCTATCCCGACGGCTACCACCTGTTCACGGCGAAAGCCTCGGACGCGCTGCGTAAGCTCGTTCAGGAAAACGAACAGGAGCGGTTGGCGAAGAAGCCGGAGCAAACGAAGCCGGCGGAGGCGAAGAAAGTCAGCTACGAGGACCGTCTATGGAAAGGCTGGGTGCTGCCCGCCTCCGACGCCGACACTTGGTTCGTGGCCGGCTCGGCGGCCTACTATCGGCTGCTCGAAGCCAAGGATCCGGAAGCGGCAATCGCGGCGGAGACGATTCAGTATCGCGGCCTGAAACTCGCTCCGGACACGCCCCTGAACCGGTTCCGGCTCGAACAGGCCCGGGGCGCGCTGTTCCTCGACGCCCTGCGCCACAAGATGGGTGACGACGCGTTCTTGAAGCTGATGAAGGACTACTTCGCCACCAACACCACCAAGACCGTGACCGCGCAGTCCTTCCTCGACAAGGCGGGAACGACAAACGCATTCACCGAACCCGGCGACGGGCCGGCATACCTGCCGGGAAATATCAGCGAGCGCCTCGCCACCGCGGTGATTGTCTACGGGACGCTGGACAACATCGCCACGAACCGCTACGCCGCCGAACAGTTACAGAAGATGTATCGCGACCGCGGCCAGGAAGACGTCGAAATTCGCAAGGACTTCGAAGTGAACGACGCGGACCTGAAGAATCACGACGTCGTCTTCGTGGGCCGTCCCTCGACCAACTCCGCGCTGGCGAACTGGGCCGGAAGACTCGGGCTCGACTATCACGCCGGCGTACTGAAACTCGACGGCAAGACATTCGCCTCCGAACGCGACTCGCTGGTGTACGCGGCATCGAATCCGTTGAACGCGGCGCATATGGTGCTCGTCTATGCCGGGAACGATCCGCTGCACACAGTGAAGGCGCTGAACGATCACGGCGCGCTGACGCCGTATCTTGTGACCGAAGACGCAAAATTGCTCGCCGGCAAGCGCGAAGAAGGCCGCTGGCGACACTAGAGAGGGCTCGATGAAGAAGGTTCTGCTGTCGCTGTTGATCGCCGTTTGCGCCGGGCCGGGGTTATTCGCGCAGGGCGCGCCGCCGCACGGAGGACTGGATGCGCCCTACGCGGTCGAGTATTACTACAAGGTACAGTGGGGCCGCCAACAGGAGTTTCTGAACCTGTTCCTGAAGAACCACTATCCTCTGCTCAAGAAGATCCAGGAAACAGGGCGGATCCTTTCCGTAAAAATCGAGACACCGGCGAATCACATGACCGAGGAGGCGCGATGGGACTACCGTGTCACCATCGTCTTCAAGAACTCCGCGGTCGGCACCACGGCGAATCCGGACGAGGAGCGGCTCATCCACCAGCTTTGGCCGGACCAGAAGACTTACCAGCGCGAGGAGCAGAGGCGGTTCGAAATCCTGCTCGCGCACTGGGATCTTCCGGTCACCGACATCACCCCCGCGGCGCACTGAGCACGGCGTCACCGCGCGTTGTTGGCGCGCACGGCCACGCGCGTGTTCTCTTTCAAGTCGTTCGGCGGGTGCACCACCACCACGGCGCCCCGCTCGACTCCATTGAGGATCTCGGCTTCGGCGGCGTTCCGGTGGCCCACCTCGACCGAGTGAAGCCGCGTGCGGCCCTCATCGACAGTAAAGACGCTCCACCGGCCTCTCACGCGAAACAGCGCGCTGGCCGGCGCCTTGAGAACATTGGCGTTTTCCCAAAGCACCACGCGGACATCCACGCGGTATCCGTCGCCTAAGCCGTCCGGAGGATCGATGAAATCGGCGATGACGTTGGTTCGCTGCTCTTCGATCCCGAGAGCGGATACCTTCGTGAATCCGTACGGTTCTACCAGCCGGACTTTGGCGCGCAGCGGCGCCGGGCCGCCCCAGTTCTCCACAATCACCGGCGCGCCGGGGCGCACCTTAACCGCATCGGTCGACAGTAAATCGGCGACGATCTCGATCTTGTTGGGATCGCTGAGAACCGCGATCTCCGTGCCGTAGGGGATGACGCGCTCGCTTTTCTCAAAAATGCGAAGTATCCGGCTGCGCGTGGGCGGATAGAGAGTAACAATGCGGCCGCCTTGCTCTTGGGCTTCAACAGAGACAAGGCCGGCGCGTTCGCGTTCCACGTCCGCGGCGGCGGAATTCAGGCGGAATTTCGCGGCTTCCTCTTCTTTCGCTGCCGCCGATTCCTTGGTTTGCGCCTGCTCGAAGTCCTGCTGCGCGACAATGCCGTCGGCGGCGAGCCGGCGCGCGCGGTCGAGGTCGCGGACCGCCTGCGCATGGTCGTTCTCCCAACGCGCTAACTGCTCGGCGGCTTCGCGCTGGCGTGCCTCGGCTGAGGCAACCCGCGCGCGGATTTCGGCCAGTTCGCGAACATCGAGCGGCAGAGGGCTGATGGTCGCGATCGGCGTTCGCGGCGTGACTTCATCGCCTTCGCGAAGCTGGATCCGCGAGAGTCGGCCCGCGATCGGCGCAGCCAGAGTGAAACGGTCGTGCGCGCGCGTTTCGGCGTCTTCTTCGACGGTAACCTGGAGCGGGCCGCGAGTCACTTGCGCCGCATCGACCTCGACGGGCTTGGGGCGGAAGGCAAGCGCGATAACAAACGCAGCCGCGATCAAGAGCAGAGCAACCAACACGCGCTTGAAGATACGTTTCATCGTCTCCTCATTCCCTGGACTTGAGTACTTCGGTGAGGTCCATATGTCGTATGCGTTGAGCGACCATCAGGCCGGAGAAAAGCCCGGCCGAGGCGACGACCACGGCGGCATACGCGTAAGTGGCGGCATTCACGACCAGAGGAAGACGGAACAGGTCGCGCGAGAAAAAGTGCGCCAGCATCGCGGAGAGCCCATAACCCAGCACGAATCCGATTGGGATCGCGATGGCGGTGAGAAGGGCCTGTTCGCCGAGTAAGATGCCGGCGGCTTCCGCGCGCGTGTAGCCGAGCACGCGCAGTGTGGCGAGTTCCTGGCCGCGCTCCGACAGTGCGATGCGCGCTCCGTTGTAAACGATGCCGAACGCGATCACGCAGGCGAACCCCACAACGAAGGCGGTAGAAACCCAGATCGATTCGCCGAACGATTTCCAAAAGCTGGCGAGCATCGCTTCGCGCACGGCAACGCCGCTGATCGACGGCGTGCGTTTCAGGAACGAATAAAGGCTGCTCGCAACGGCGGGGTCGACCTTCAGGTAAGCGCCGGAGATCGTGTTGCCCTCCCGCATCATGCGATGGAGGGCGTCGGCCTGCATGTACGCGCCGAGGCCTACCGGTTCATCCGCGAGTGAGACCAGGGGCACAGAACGCACGGGCCGCGCCCCTTCAAGGACCTCCACGGTGATGACATCTCCAGGTTTTGCTCCGAGGATTTCGGCAAGCTTGGCGTTGAGAACCAGTCCTTCCGGCGGCAGGTCGACGGGCCGAAGTTGCTGGTCCACCGGCCGCCGTAACTCTCCGCCTTGCCCGAGGCCCAGAATCGACACAAGACGAGAGCGATGCCCAAGGCGAAGGCGCACCGGGACTTCGCGGTACGGCTCCACGCGGAGCACGCCGGGGAGTTGGGCCAGTTCATGCCGTACGCGCGACGGCCGGGACTCCTGGAAAACAACGGTGACATCCTCGCGCTGGACTTGGTAAAACTGCAGCCGAACCAAATGGTTCACGGCGTCGATCGCGTAGCGGCCGGAGACCACAATCGCGACCGCGAGAGCGACGGCCAGCGCGGAGAGGAACGCGCGCCAGCGGCGGCGGGCTAGATTGCGGACGATCATCCGCGAAGCCGGGCCGAGCACGGCGCGGAGCCCCAGGCGCTCAATGATGCCGGCGTGGAAGGTCGCTGGCGGCTCCGGGCGCATCGCTTCGGCGGGGGGCAGGGAAGCCGCGCGCCGGACCGCCGCAATAGCGCCTAAGCAGGCCGACGCAGCAGCGATTGTGGCGGCGGTGAGAATGAGTGCGGCGTCTATCTGGAGCGGAAGGGCGGGGAAGTGAAAGTACCGTTCGTAAATGTTCATCATCCCGGAGCCCAGCCAAAGCCCGGACGCGACACCGGCGAGTGATCCG
>JAJYKC010000300.1 GCA_021788955.1 Acidobacteriota bacterium | reverse complement strand
TGCACGGTTGTAGTCGTGGCCGGCCCCACGACCGATTATGCCGATCCGTCGCTCTTGGCGCTCAAGACCTACGTGGAAAACGGCGGACGGGCGCTGATCCTGCTCGATCCGCCGCTGAAGCAGAGACGGATTGACATCGCCGCCAACGACAAATTGGATGACATGCTGGCGGGATGGGGAATCACGGTAAACAAGGATCTCATCCTCGATGAGAACCCAATCGGCCAATTGGCGGGTCTGGGACCGGAGGTGCCGTTAGTCACCAGCTACGAGTCCCAGCCCATCGTGTCTCCGATGAAAGGGCAGGCGACCGGCTTCCCCTTGGCTCGCTCGCTCGATATCAAGAACGCCGGCAAAACCCAAGTCGACAAGTTGTTCTCTTCCTCTGACGGCAGCTTTGCCACGGCCACGCTGGGCCCTGGCGAAATTACTCTCGATCCGAAAAAAGACAAACACGGCCCCTTTACCATGGCCGCGGCAGGTACATACACCACAGGTAAACCAAGCGGCCGGGGACGCTTCGTCGTGGTTGGCAACTCGGGCTTTGCGGCCAACGGTTTCTTGAAGTTCAATGGCAACCGCGACCTGCTGCTCAACATGATGAACTGGTTGTCTTCCGACGAAGATCTGATCAGCATCCGTCCGAAGGAGCCGGAAGATCGCCGCCTGACTTTGAACCGCGCGCAGTTGAGCATGATCCGCATGTTCAGCCAATTCTTCCTGCCGCTCATTGTCGTCTTTGCCGGGATCATGGTCTGGTGGCGGAGGAGATAGCGCGATGAAATTTCGTGGACTTCTGATCGCGGCCGTCTTGCTGGCGGCCCTTTCAGGCGTACTTTGGTGGTCGAACAAAAAGAAAGCCGCCGAGGAGGCCAAACCGGATACATCGGCGACCGTCAAGCTCGTGGACATTTCACAGGCGCAGGTGACGAAGGTTTCGATTACTCACAAAGGTTCGCCGGCCGTGGTGCTGGAGAAAACCGGCGGGCAGTGGAGGATCACTTCGCCGGAGCAGTACGGGGCGGACCAGGACACCGTGAACTCACTGCTGAGCGCGCTGAATCCGCTGAACGCCGACAAACTGGTGGAAGACCACCCAAGCGACCTGGGGCAGTTCGGGCTGAAGGATCCCAGCCTGAGGGTCGGGGTGACGACGGCCAGCGGGCGAACAACGACGGTTCTCGCCGGCGACGATCTGCCGACCGGTGGCAGCAGCTATGCCGCGCTGGAGGGTGACTCGAAGGTCTTTACGATTCCCAGTTATGCCAAGAGCGGTCTGGACAAGAGCGTCAACGACCTTCGGGACAAGCGCCTGCTGACCTTCGATTCCGACAAAATTACCCGTGTCGATTTGACGGCCAAGGGTAAGACCGTGGAGTTCGGCAAGAACAATCAAAACGAATGGCAGATTCTTGAACCAAAGCCGATGCGAGCGGACGGATTGCAGGTGGACGAACTGGTGCGGAAGTTGAAGGAAGCGCGGATGGACCTTAGCGTCTCTGCCGATGACGCCAAAAAAGCCGCGGCGGCGTTTGCGGGCGGAACACCGGTGGCCGAAGCAAAGGTCACGGATGCCGGCGGGACGCAGGCGCTCACGGTGAAGAAAGACAAGGCCGGCGATTACTACGCGAAATCGAGCGTGGTCGCGGGTGTTTACAAGGTAACCAGCGACCTCGGGGCCGGGGTCGATAAGACGCTGGACGACTTCCGGAACAAAAAGCTATTCGACTTCGGGTTCAACGAACCGAATCACATTGATATTCAGGATGGGGCGACGTCCTACTCCCTTCAGCGCAACGGGGAAGACTGGTTCCAGAATGGCAAGAAGCTGGATAATCTAAGTGTGCAGAACCTGGTTGATAAGTTGCGGGACCTGACGGCCGCCAAGTTTGTCGACAGCGGGTTCGGCACGCCGGCGATTCATATCAACATCGTTTCGAACGACGGCAAGAAGACCGAGAAAGCGGCGTTTTCTGCTTCCGGGGCCGATTTCATCGGGCAGCGCGAGGGTGAGACATCACTCTACTCGGTGGACGCGAAAACGATCAAGGACATCGAACAGGCAGCTTCCGACGTCAAGCCGGCGCAAGAAAAGAAGAAGTAAAGAATGTCCACCGGGCTGCTTACGGATCTGTATCAGATCACGATGGCGGCCGGTTATTTCGCCACCGGCAAGGGGCGCGAGCGGGCGTGCTTCGAAATGTTCTTCCGGCGCCTGCCGCGGTACCGCAATTACGTCGTCGCAGCCGGGCTTGAGCAGGCCGTCGAGTATCTCCTGAATCTGCGCTTTTCGCGGGATGAGATCGACTACCTGCGAGCCCTTCCGCAACTGAAGCGGATCCCGGCAGAGTTCTTCGACTCTCTTGCCGACTTCCGGTTCAGCGGAGATGTGTTCGCATTAGCCGAGGGTACGCCGGTGTTTCCCGAAGAGCCGATCCTGACGGTTTACGCGCCGCTGATCGAAGCGCAGATCGTCGAGACGTATCTGCTTTCGATGATTGGGTTCCAGTCGCTGATCGCTACCAAAGCTTCCCGGATTGTCGAATCGGCAGGCGGGCGGGACGTGGTCGAATTCGGCGCGCGGCGAGCGCACTCGCCGGAAGCGGGAGCCCTGGCCGGACGGGCGGCGTTTGTGGGCGGATGCGTGGGGACGAGTAGCTTGGCGGCCGGGCATCGTTTCGGTTTGCCGGTATTTGGCACGGCCGCTCACTCCTGGGTATTGTCCTTTGAAAACGAACGCCAGGCGTTTCGCAAACTGCAGGAGTTGCTGGGTGAGCGGACTGTGTATCTCGTCGATACGTTCGACACGGTGGAAGGCGCCCGCCTGGCGGCTTCGCTCGGCCGCCCGCTTTGGGGCGTGCGGCTGGACAGCGGGAACCTGGTTGAATTAGCGCGAACGGTGCGCGGGATTCTGGACGAAGCGGGGTTGCGGGAGACGCGGATTATGGCGACGAGCGATCTGAACGAGTACCGCATTCTTGAATTCACCGCCGCCGGCGCGCCCATCGACGTTTACGGCGTGGGAACGGACTTGGCGACCTCGGGGGACTCACCGAGCATGGGTGTTGTCTACAAGCTGGTGGAACTCGAGGAGAACGGGCACAAACGTTACACCGCGAAATTCAGCGAAGACAAGCACAGTCTGCCCGGAGCCAAACAGGTGTTCCGCTTCCCGCGTCATGATGTGATCGCTTGCGCGAATGAGTGCATGGGGTGCCACGACGCCGAGCCGCCAATCGCGCTGTCGCGCCCGGTCGTTATCGGCGGCGAGCCGGTGGAGAAGGTGCCGGATGCGTTCGCGGCACGGGAGAACACGCTCGCAAGCGTGCGCAAGTTGCCCGCCACGGTGCGCAGTCTGTTCGATACACAAGAACCGTGGCCGGTGGAGTATAGTGCGGACTTGAAGTCGCTCTACGAACGAGTGCGAGGCAGCCGGCGGGAGCCACAGGCGTGAAGACAGCATTCATTGACATTGACACGCAGCTCGATTTCCTTTACCCGGCCGGGGCGTTGTATGTGCGCGGCGCGGAGCGAATCGTCGATGCGACCGGCCGGTTGAATGCACATGCGGTGTCTCAAGGCATTCCTCTCGTGTCGACCATGGATGCGCACTTAGAAGACGATGCGGAGTTTCGCTCCTGGCCTCCGCATTGTGTCGCGGGGACGCTGGGGCAGCGGAAGCCGGCGTCTTTGCTGGTGGCGCGGACGGCGGTTGTGAGAAATGCGGCCGGGGCGGACCTTGGTCTCGATGCGCCTCAAATTCTGATGGAAAAGCAGAGCGTGGACGCCTTCTCGAACCCGTATTTCCCCAGGCTAATCGCGGCGCTGGCGGTGGAGCGGTGCGTCGTCTACGGTGTCGCGCTGGATGTCTGCGTACGGCACGCCGCCTTCGGGTTGCTCGCGATGGGGCGGCGGGTCGAAATCGTTCAGGACGCAGTGCGCGGGCTATCTGCTCTGAACGAGTCAAAAATGTTCGATGAGTTCCGCGCCGCGGGCGGGCTCATAATTTCCGCATCGGCCCTGCTCGACTGATTCGCCGGCTTCGTGCGCATGGTAGGAACTGCGCACCAGCGGCCCGGCTTCCACATGGCCGAATCCCATCGCCATGCCCTCGCGCTTAAGTGAGCTGAACTCCTCGGGGCTTACGTAGCGGAGGATGGGCAGGTGATTCGCCGATGGACGTAGGTACTGGCCCAGAGTGAGGATGTCGACGTTGTGCGCGCGGAGATCGCCTATCACCTGCCGGACCTCATCGAGGGTTTCACCGAGACCAAGCATGAGGCCGCTCTTGGTGGGAACGTGCGGGCGGACACGCTTGGCGTAAGCAAGCATGTCGAGCGACCGCTCGTATCGGGCGCCGAGGCGCACCTGACGGTAGAGGCGCGGCACCGTTTCGATGTTGTGGTTCAGCACGTCCGGGTGCGCATTCATGACGGCATCCATGGCTGCGTGCGAGCCCTGAAAATCGGGCACCAGCAGTTCCACTTTGCAATTCGGCAGGCGTTCGCGGATCGCCGCAATCGTGAGGGCAAAAAGCTCGGCGCCGCCATCCTTGCGGTCGTCGCGGTTCACGCTGGTGATGACCGCATACCGCAGGCCGAGCGCGACACAGGCTTCGGCGACACGGCGAGGCTCGTCGTAGTCGACTTCGAGCGGCGCTCCCTTCTGCACTGCGCAGAAGCCGCAGCGGCGAGTGCAGAAGTTGCCAAGGATCATGAACGTCGCCGTGCCGTGGTTCCAGCACTCGCCCGAGTTGGGACACGCGGCGCTTTCGCAGACCGTGTGCA
>JAJYKC010000299.1 GCA_021788955.1 Acidobacteriota bacterium | reverse complement strand
CTTCGTCATGATTGACGTGCCCAGGTTGTCGCCAATGATGGTGCCGCCGTCCACCTTGCCGAACAGGTCCACAACCATGACGTCACGCTGAACGAGCGTGTCGATCACCCAGGAATTCTGTCCGTGCCCGACGCGCCCCTCCTTCTTGCCCTCTCCGTTGATGTAACCATTGATGTCCGGACGGTAGGGCATGAACACCGCCGTGACCGCGCGGCCGATTAACCGCTCGCCAGGGTTGATCTCCTTCCAGTTGCCTTCAAACTGCAGCCGGTAGCCGACGTGGCGCAGCGTGCCCCAGGCTTCCTCCGCCGTCGTGTCTTTCAACCGGTCGAGAACTGAATCGGGAACCTTCGGACGCCCGTCCGGGAACCGCTCCCCCTTCCATTCACTCGTTAGAGCAATCAACTGCTCCTTGCTGAACATCCCGATTTGTGCGGCCAGCGGAACGGCGAGGGCAGCGGTCAACAAAATTCCCCTCCCAACGTGCGAGGCCCAAACTTTCAGCGTCATGGCTGTGACTCCTATGTTTTGATTACGCCCCCAAGCGCGGCTCGACCGCAGACCACGAGCGACCGAGAAAAACACTTTGTTGACAACCTAATACCGGCGGAAGAAAAAAGCAAGGAGAAACGCATTAACGCGCCGTCGCGTCACCGTTACGCAACGTCATTTGCTTGTATTTGGAATAAGTTGGGAGCGTCTTCTGCCGGAGCCCGTTTACTCCAGTAACGTCGGATGAGAGACGACAGCGTGCGTCTGGTAAGTCCAACTGAAGGCCAGCGTACCATCTAAAACGCAGTGCACCACCACTTGGTAGGAAGGAGGAAAGTGTTGGATACCCTGCGCAGCGAGGCGGGTCTTGAGGACACGCAAGCTCGCCGGCGAGGAGAAGAACTCCATCGCGGCCTGCGGTCCCGCTGAAGTGATGCCCGAAAACACCGCGAGCCGCGTCCCGGTACTCGACCCGGACGAGACCGGAAGCACGGTCAAGAGTCCGTAGACTTCCTTCAATTGTCCGTTCTCGTCGTAAACCGGACGGAATTCATGATTTGGATTAGCTCCCAGCGGAGCATCGGAGACGACCTCCTGCTTCGCCGCCGGATCATAATAGACCGAGTACGGCATGTTGGCCAGGATGCGCGCCGCAAGGTGGCTGTAACTCGGCGATCCGATGATGAGCGCATTCCGCCCCCGAAGCGCCATCGGCCGCATCCCATTCTCCGGCAGCACCTGCGCCCGCTGCCCGATGCTCGCCAGCACACGCACGCCGACCGAGGCCGCCAGGGCGTCCCCCAGCAGCGCATCGTTCACCGTGGATTGCAAATACACCCCGCCGCCGCGATTCGGATGAAGCGCCCGAAAGAAGGCCGCGGCCGCCGGCGGCGCCGGCACGATTCCTTCCACCGGCGGGACGCTGTCTTCCGGGTAATTCATCAACATCATCACTGGCGGCGATGGGATTGTAATCATCGCATTGCCATCTGGCGCCAGCATCGGCCCCCAGGCTTCCCGCAGGACGGGGTCCGGCAGATTGCGACGCGCGCCAGCCCACCATCCGGCGAACGCAGCGATCAAACTCAATGCCACCATGCCCAAAGTGAGACGGATATCGAACCGCCACCGCCGTTCCAGCACCGGAGCAATCCGCTCCACCGACGCTTCTGTCCGGCTCACGAACGAAGGTGTGTATGATCCCTTGTGCAGTTCAATCCGTACCTCGGCGCCCGGGTTTTCCTTCTCGTAGTACTCCTGCAGTTTCTGCCGCAGCGCATACGCGCGGCTGCGGACCGAAGAGTCGTCGTGCGGCGTGTAACCCTGCGGCCGGCCGAGCGCTTCGATGCCGATTGTGTACTCGCTGATCTCCTGCGCCCGGCCGGCGATTTCCATCTCGCAAATATAACGAAGGAAACGCTTTATCTGATCGCTGCGCGCGAATGCCTGGCTTCGGAGCACTCCCTCGAGCGCCGCGCGCCTTTCCTCCGTGCCAATCGTGAATTCCTGCGTTGTCACCGCCCCTCCCACGTCCGGAATCCTATCATAGGCCCACAGTTGGCGTTCACCGGCCGGGCGCACGCGTATGATGGGAAATCATGAAGCTCGCATCGAGAACGGCCACGCTGGCCTTTATGGGACTGCTCGCGGCCTCCTTTGTTGCCGGAGAAACAGTTCCCACGCTCGCCATCGGCTCCCCAGCCCCCGACTTCCATCTGCCTGGTATCGACGGACAGGTGCACTCGCTCGCCGACTACAACTCGGCCAAGATCCTCGTGGTCGTCTTCACGTGCGACCACTGCCCTACCGCGCAGCTTTACGAAGGCCGCATCAAGCAACTCGCGGCGGATTATCAGGACAAGGGCGTGGCGCTCGTCGCGATCCAACCGAACGATCCGAAAGCCGTCCGGCTCGACGAGATGGGTTACACCGACGTAGGCGATTCACTTGAGGAAATGAAGATCCGCGCAGCCTACCGGCACTTCAATTTTCCCTATTTGTACGACGGCGCCACCCAGAGCGTTGCGCGCGCCTACGGTCCGGTATCGACGCCGCACGTGTTCATCTTCGACGCCCAGCGTAAGCTGCGTTACCAAGGCCGCGTCGACTCCAGCATGCGCGAGAATCTGGCACGCATCCACGATGCCCGCGATGCCATCGACGCTCTACTCGCGGGTAAACCGGTGGCAAACGCCGTGCGTCCCACCATGGGCTGCTCCATTAAATGGTCAACCAAGGGCGGCCAGGCCGAAGAGCTGCTTCGGATCAATGCCCAACCGGTGAAATTGGATATGGCCTCCGCCGCCGATCTCACCGCCTTGCGCAAGAACACCTCCGTCAAAGTGGTGCTTGTCGATTTCTGGACCACCTGGTGCGGCCCTTGCGTTGAAGAGTTTCCCGAGTTCGAAAAGATGTACCGGATGTACGGCAAGCGCGCGTTCGACTTAGTCACGGTCGCCGCCCAGTTCCCCGATGAGCGCAAAGGCGTCTTCGCCTTCCTTGAGCGCCAACACGCCACGAGCCGCAACTTGCTCTTCTCGGACGACGACACCTACGCCATGATGGCGGCCTTCGACGCCAAGTGGAACGGCGGTGTCCCTTACACCGCGCTTCTCGGGCCTGGCGGCGTCGTATTGTTTTCCACTCAGGGCGCCACGGACCCCTTGGAACTCCGCCGTTTTATCCTCCGCCATCTGCCCGACGACGATTACATCGGCCAGCAAGCGTACTGGAATTCGCGTTAGCGGCCGGCCGCGGGCCCGACCAGGGGAGGATTCCGGTCCGAAGCCGTCTGGCGTTGGTGCCAGTAAGGATAAACCGGCGTCACCTCGCTGGCGGCATCGAGTTTCGCGATGTGCTCGGGCGCGAGTTTCCATCCGGCCGCACCCAGGTTGTCGCGCAACTGCTGCTCGTTGCGCGCGCCCATGATAACGGAGCAAACTGTGGGCCGCTGCATCAGCCAATTCAATGCGATCTGTGGGATCGACTTGCCCGTTTCCTTCGCTACCTCGTCGAGCGCGTCGACGACGTTGAACAGCAGGTTCTCATCGACAGGCGGTCCGTACTGCGCGGTCTTAGGCAGGCGTCCCGAGCCGGGCGGGGGTTGTCCTCGGCGGATCTTGCCCGTCAGCCGGCTCCAGCCAAGCGGACTCCAGATCAGCGCCCCCACGCCTTGATCGTTCCCTAGCGGCATCAGTTCCCATTCATATTCGCGGCCGATCAGTGAGTAGTAAACCTGGTGTGCAACGTAGCGCGACCATCCGTACCGGTCGCTGGTCATGAGCGATTTCATCATGTGCCAGCCCGAAAAATTCGACGCGCCAATGTAGCGCACTTTTCCGGCGGTAACCAGGTCATTCAACGCGCGCAGCGTCTCCTCCACAGGTGGCATCGCATCGAAGCCGTGCATCTGGTAGAGGTCGATGTAATCCGTCCGCAGCCGCTTCAGGCTCGCTTCGCAAGCGGAGATCAGGTGATACCGCGAAGTCCCGCCCTCGTTTGGGTGCTCGCCCATGCGGAAAAAGGCCTTCGTTGCAATTAGAAGTTGGTGCCGCCGCCCCTGAACCGCTTCGCCGAGGATCTCCTCCGAGCGTCCCGCCGAATAAGCATTCGCCGTATCGAATAGGTTGACGCCGGCTTCGAGACAGATGCCCACTAACCGCCGGGCTTCCTCCACCTCGGTGGCGCCCCAAGCCTGGAATAGCTCGCCGCGCCCGCCAAAGGTGCCGGTGCCGTAGGAGAGAACCGGGACTTGCAGCCCGGACTTGCCAAGTTGACGCAGTTCCATAGAAGTTTCCGGCCCACCTACAGCGGCAGAATTTCTTCCCTTTGTGGGTCGAACTGAATTCGCCGCTTCTGCTCGTATGCCAGGTTGCCCAGGTGCGAAGCCTGCGCGCTGCGATGGCCGATGTACACGTCGCCATTCGGCCGCTGGCGGCTGCGCATGCAGGCCAGGAAATTCTCCACGTGGTCGATGGTCAGCTCGCGCGCCGCCTTCACTTCCGTCGGCTGCGCTCCGCGGTCGGCGGGCGTGAAGATGAATTTCGACCGGTCGATGTATAGGTTGCCTTCGGTGCCGCACATCTGAATCGCCGCGCCCTTTATCCCCGGCGCGAGCGTCGCTTCAAACGTCGCGGTCCACTTGGCTGGATACTCCAGCAGGATGTCGATCGTGTCCGGCGCCGTGCGTCCGTCAGGATATGCATAAATGCCGCCCGCGGCCACTGCGCTGATCGGGTCGTCCTGCAGCATAAACATGTGCACCGCGTCGATCCAGTGCGTGAACAGATCCGTCACCT
>JAJYKC010000298.1:2032-4791 GCA_021788955.1 Acidobacteriota bacterium | reverse complement strand
CACCGAAGCGAGGGTGCCGATGAAGGAGTAGGTGTTGGTTTTCGCGTTGCGATGCGAGCGGGCGACGTTGGAGTAATCTCCGTAGGCGATGTTCTTCAGGCATCCGGTGACGCCCGACGCCTGATGCTCCTTCATGTTCGGGATGTTGACGATCTTGGTGAATTTCTCCGTGACGAGGCGGACCATGTTCGAGCGCGTGTCGTCCTCGCCGAAGAAATCGGCCTCGACGTAGGTATAGGGATCGTAGCCGAGGATGGCGCCGCGCTGGCCTTCGATGCCGGTGACGGTGACACCGGCGGGAACGTATTTCTCGTATCCGACGGTGCGCATCTGGTCCGGGAAGCGCTCGTAGATGGTGATGCGCTCCGGAGGTACGCCCACCTTCATGAGGTTCTTGACCACGGCGGCGACCACCTCGGGGCTTGACATGATGCGGGGGGCGCCGGAGCAGTTCACCTTGATGCCGACGACATCGTGAGGCTGGATGAAGCGCGCCCAGGAGTCGCGGGGATCGCGGTCGCCAGTGAGCATTTTCATGCCGTCGTCGATCATCGTTTCGACGCGTGCGGCATTGACGGTGTCGGTGGCTTCGTCAAGAACGGCGTCGCTATGAACGCGTACGACCTGGCCGGGATACTTGCCCGGCATTCCCTGCCCTGGAATCGGCTTGTACTTGCTGACGATTTTGTAGTGAGGGAGTTGGGGATCCGACGCGAGTACGGGCGTGGCCGCGGCAAGAGAAAGAAATCCGCGCCTATTCATAAGAGAAAGTAAATGATATCGCATCAAGGGATGAGGGTGCTGCCAGAACATGAGAAGAGTT
Source organism: Acidobacteriota bacterium (assembly GCA_021788955.1). Next base: position 3,968 of record JAJYKC010000298.1, on the reverse strand, counting down.
TCGGTCCCGGCCGGGCATCGGGCGGCACACCGCGTCACCCTGCGTCAGAATCGGGAGAGCCCAGACAATGAGCGAGGGCGTCAGCGCCTGGAACTGATACCCAAGTACAGGGCTGTCTGTGTAACTGTCTCTATCGAAAGGCTCCAGGGATCCCGGATAGTATACTAGGGCGATTCGCTTCTTCGCTAATGTCTAATCACACTGCAACGGTCGAGAGCCGAGGGGATGGCCGTGCGCCCGCGTCTCATTCCCGCGGATCCGTTTGGACGTTCTACGCTCTGGCGATCGCGTGTTACGCGGCGATCTTTTTGGGGACACAGACGGAGGACTTTGGCGACAGCCGGAACTATGCGTGGAACGTACTCGATTACCTGGCAAAGCCGCACGACTTGACGGCGCTGAGGAGGTTGATCGAGTTTGGCCACCTGATATGGCGGCCGATATTTGTCCCCCTCTACGCGGTCTTCGGCAATTTCTTCCCGGGAGACGGCGCTCTTGGGCCCTTCCTTTCGATTCTTGCGGTATCAATTGCAATCAGCGCCGGATGCGGCCTGCTCGCCGTCTCCGTGCTTTATGTTCTTGGCCTGCGGTTGGGCGCAACGCCTGGAGTTGCGGCGGGGTTGTCAATCGCCTTTTCCTGCCTTTTCGCCGTGCTCAACTTTGCTCACTCCGGGACGCCGTATGTACCAGGCATGGCTTTCACGTACGTCGGCTTCTGGTTGGCCGTCGAGTCGCTGGAGCGGCGTTCCCCGCCCGTTGCAGCGGCAGGAGGGGCCGCGCTTGCGATTGCCACGTTGCTCTGGTTTCCGTTTGTGCTCGCCGTGCCTCCGGTCATCCTGATGATGATGCTCACCGGGAGAGCCGATCGTGCGTCGTCAATCGGGCGAGACACGCGGCAGCTTGCCGGGTGGACTGCCGGCGCGTGCGGGCTTGGAGTGTCGGGGGCGTACGCAACCGCGATTGTCAAGCTTCGCCTGTATTCCTTCGCGTCGCTTCACGAATGGATCGCAGCGGCAGCGCACGGATGGGCACAAAACAAGCGAATTTTCCGGCTTGCCACCGGATTACCGCGTGGGTTTATGTTCCTTGGCCACGACGGGGTCTATTACAAGCGGTTCGCCCTGCACGACCCATACGCGTATGTTGGACTCGTGGATTTGTGGATGCATAGTCTCTGGAAGCTGGTGCTGTTTTACGCGTTTGCCGCTGTCCTTGGGTGGGTGTTGTGGCGTTATCCGGCGCAGGCGCGGATCCGGGCCCCGCTGGCCACGGCCGCCGGGTTGTCGGTTTTTTTCGCTGTTGCTGTATTTGAGCCGGGCTCTACCGAGCGCTTCATGGTGACCTTCGTCTTTGTGTTCGCGGCGGTCGCGACGACGATGGTGAATCGGGCGGCGCCCAAGGTTGCGAAGTACGCTCTGGCTATTGGCCTGGGTACATTCTGCGTGGTGAACCTCTTCGCTTTGTCCGACACTCAAGCCGATTCGCGTCTCAATGCCGCGAGGCAGCGTCTCGGCACATTCCGCGAGGTGGCTAAGAACGGAGACTTACTCGTTCTGACCACCAATAAGGACGGAATCTACGAGTTCCGGCGATCTCACCCCTTCGATCCGCTTAACCGAGGCTGGGAGGTTTCAGATTACGACGCCATAGAACCCGGCACGACCCGAACACTCCATTGGCGGCGGGAGTTCGCACAAGTGGTTCTGGCCACGTGGGGAGCCGGCCACAACGTCTGGCTATCAAAGCGGCTCTTAATGGATCGCCCTCCGTCCGACACCTGGTGGACCGATGGAGACGATCCTAACGTGAGATGGCGCGATCTTGCACCCTATTTTCGACAGCTCCACTTTGCGGGAGACGTTGGCGGGGAGGACGGATTCCTGCTCGTGGATCGGTCCGCGGCGAACGCCGAGTTCGTCACGCGGATTGCAGCAGG
>JAJYKC010000298.1:0-2022 GCA_021788955.1 Acidobacteriota bacterium | reverse complement strand
TCAAAGTGCGCCGGCGTTTTTTTCGCTGTAGGCCTCGAGGGAGTGGTCCGGGCCGATGTAGTGGAACTCCTCGGCGGCGGGGAGGTTGTGGCGGCGGCCGATGGCGGCGTCGCGTTCCTCGAAGGCGGCTTTTACGAATTCGGCGGGGCCGTCCGGACCTTCGAGCGCGGGGATGCGCCGGTGGCCGGCGCGGAGGATCGAGTTGAGATCGACTACCATGTGCTCGATCATGGTGCGGCAGGAGAGGATGGCGCGGCGCTTTTGTTCAACGACGCCGGAGATGTCGACGACGCGGTTGACCAACTGCGGGCCGCGGGCGAAGTAGTACTTCTCGCTGACGCTGTGGGGCTGAATGCCGGCGGCGCGGTGCTCGGAAAAATCGAGGCGGCCGCCGGCCATCCAGCAGGCGGCCTCGACGGCCTGGGCGGTGACGTAGTGGTCCGGATTTTCTTCATAGTGACCCCAAGGATCGTAGCTGAGGACGGTGTTGACCTTGAGCAGGCGGAAGAGGAAGATGAGGCGGCCGCGAAGTTCGGTGCGGGCGACGTCGTCCATGCGGTGGTTGCGGTAGCTTAAGTCGAAGCTGGCCTTGAGCCCCATGGTTTTGACGAAGCGGGCCGTGTCGTTTTCGTTTGCGAGAACGGTGGCACCGAGGCTGAGGCCGGCGGAATCCTTTTCGTCGTTCGAGGTGCGGATAAAGTAGCCGGTGTAGCCTTCGCGGAGCATCTTGGCGATGGTTCCGCCGGCGAAGATCGGGCCGTCGTCGAGGTGGGGCGTGACAAGGGCGAAGACCTTGCCCACATGGGGACGGCCTTCGGCGGCGCGCTCAATGGTAACCGACTGCGTGTCGCCGGCGACGTCTGTCTGGGCGGCGGCCTGAGCACCGGCGAGCGCGGCGCCGGCCAGCGCTCCCGAGAAAAAGTCCCGCCGGTCCATCGGTTTCTCAGGCACTCGCCGCGTGGCTGAGCACTTCCTTCAGGCGGCGCGCCACGATGAGGTCCTCGCCGGGTTGCAGCATCCAGACACCGACAACGATGGTGTTTTCGCCGGACGGCAAGTCCTTGTCACCCTTGCGGCCGGTGAAGGGGTTGAGCTCGATGGGCGGATCGCCTTCGCGCAACTGGCGGGCGACTTCCTTGGGTTCGATTTTCACGCGCTCCGGATCATAGCTGAGCAGCAGGTGCGGGACGTGGTTGGCGACCGGTGGCACGGCGATGGCGGTAGTGAGCGTTGGGATGCCCCGGACGTGGGCGGCGATGCGCTCGGCGGTGCGGCGGAATTCGGCTTCCATGCCGGCATCGGTCTGGGAGAGGAACCAGTCGACGGCGGCCACCATGCCGACGATCTGCTCCTTGGCCACCTTCATGCCGCGGCCGACGGTGTTGGAGTTCGGGTTGTTGTTGCGGGCGGCGGCCTCGATGAGGTCCTTGCGGCCGAGCAGCAGGCCGGCGTTCTGGGGGCCGCGGATGCCCTTGCCACCGGAGAAGGTGACGAGGTCGAAGCCCATGGCGGTGTAGTTCCAGAGGTTGGAGATGGGCGGGACGTCGGCGGCGGCGTCATTGAAGCAGGGCACGTTGTGGGAGTGGGCCACGCGGATCCAGTCCTCGCGAGAGATCGGGCTCTCCTGGGCGGCGTTGAAGTAGTGGCACATCACGGTGCGTTCGTTGAAGGCGCGCTGGTAGTCGTCCATGGTTTCGACGGTGACGAATTCGATGCCGCAGTTGCGCAGCGCGTGGTCGTATTCGTAACGGTGGGTCTTCTGGACGATGACTTCGTTCTTGAGGCCCTGCATGGAGTTGGGGATGGCTTTGATCGAGTCTTCGTTGCCGCGGGTGATGCAGGCGGCCATGCCGAGCGTGAGCGCCGAGGCCGCGCCGGCGGTGACGAGCGCCGCTTCGCAACGGAGGCGTTTGGCCAAGTATTCGCCCGCCTTGGTCTGCAGTTCCTCGAGCCGGACGGGGTGTTTCGCGGCCTGATTGACGGCCACCCGCACCTGTGGCGGCATGACCGCGGCGGTGAGGA
>JAJYKC010000297.1 GCA_021788955.1 Acidobacteriota bacterium | reverse complement strand
AGGTTGCCGTCGAGATTGAAGTCGCCGATACCTAAGCCCATCCCGGCCTGCTCCATCCCGTCTTCGTTCAGCGCGACGCCGCGCAGCAGTCCTTCCTCGCGGAAGGTGCCGTTGTGGTTGTTCATGAAGAGCAGGCTGGGCGTGGAGTCGCAGGCGACGTATATGTCGGGCCAGCCGTCGTTGTCGAAGTCGGCGGCGACAACGGTCATGCCGTAAGACCTCATCTTGCGCGAAATGCCCGCTTTCTCGCTAACGTCGGTGTAAGTGCCGTCGCCGTTGTTGTGGTACAGCGAGTGGTAGCCCATCGGAAGCCCGCGTGGGCCGCAGTTGACCGGGACGCCTTTCCAGGTGCAGTTCAGGTTTTCACCGGGCTTGGGGGCTTCGGCGAAATCGAACTGGACGTAGTTGGAGACGAAGAGATCGAGGTGGCCGTCGCGGTCGTAGTCGACGAACGAGCAGCCGGCGCCCCAACGCGGATGGGGGCCGTGCTCGATCAGCCCGGCTTCGCCCGTGACATCGGTGAACGTGCCGTCGCCGTTGTTGCGATAAAGGGCGTTTTGGCCGAAGTAAGTGACGAATAAGTCGTCGTAGCCGTCGTTGTTATAGTCGCCGACGCAGACCGACGATGCCCAGCCGGCACGGTGCAGACCGGCTTTTTCGGTCACATCGGTAAATGTTCCGTCCCGGTTGTTCTTATAAAGACGGTTCGTAGCGTAGGCCGGCACGTCCGCCGTGCGCGTGCCGCAAAGGAGGAAAATGTCGAGCCAGCCGTCGTTGTCGTAGTCGATGAAAGCGCAGCCGCACCCGATGGTTTCGACGATGTAGTCCTTGTGGTCGACCGCGCCGTAAACATTGGGGATGGTGAGTCCCGCGTGAGCTGCGACATCGGTGAGGCGGGCCAGGAATGGAATGCCTGACGGCTTGCCGCGAGGCATGGGCTTGACACCGCGCGAGGCGACTCCCTGGGCGCGCAGATCAAGCGCCGCCGCGGAGGCGAGCGTCAACCACTTTCGGCGGGACAGATGCATCAGACTTCCGGGAAAAACTCGAAGAACGCGTCGAGGGACTGCTCGAGTTGGGCGCGGATCTCCTGTTCGTTTTCGCCTTCGAGCAGATGCATGGCGACGTGCGCCCGGTTGCCGTTGGCCAGTTCGATGGGAGCACTCCCCACGCTCTCGATCTCGCCCGCCGGGAGCAAGCGTAAGCCGTAAACAAGCGCTAATTTCGCCATAGCTTGATTGTAGCGGCAGGCGGACTCAGTGCTGCCATTGCATCAACTGGCCCAGGAGCCAGGTGGTGTCCTTATCGGCGTGGCAGATGAGGCAGGCGTTGGGGCTGTCTTTCTCGCCAAAACGGGCGGTCATTTGCGCGTCGGGAATGTCGTCGATCTGGTGGGAAGCAGCGGGGACCATCAGCCCGCTCATGATCGGCGGCATGTGGCAGGCCGAGCAGCGGCTGCCGCGCGACGAGGCGGCATGATGAGTGTGAGCGGTGAGCCGCGCCCCGATATCACCGTGGCATTGCAGGCACATCCGGTCCGGATCCTTGCGGAACTTGAGCGAAGCGGGATTCTCTGCGGCGTCTTTTGCGTGCGGGTCGTGGCAGCTTGCGCACTGCGCGCCGCCGCGGCGGAAACAGGCTGAGCGCACGAACGCTTCACCGATGTACGTGGTTTCGCGGAAGCGTCCGTCCCGGTAGAACGGGCGGTTGCCGAGTTCAATGTAGGGCTGGCTGAGAAGCAGATCGAAGTACGGGGCCTTGTGCGTGTAATTCATTTCGCCGCCGCGGGCCAATACCCGCAAGGCCGACTGGCGATGGCACTGTCCGCAAATGAGCGTGCCTTCGACGTTGTCGATCTTCGAGAACCGGAACGGCGGGACTTGCGCGCCCGCTTCCGCCGGGTGGCCGGCCCGCATCGCGGCTACATGTTCAGCGGATGGTCCGTGGCACATTTCGCAGTTGACGCCAGGTTCGCGGTACGCATCTTGCTCGAAGCTTTTGTCGTCAAGGCGGGCGAGACGCAGTTGGCTGGTGTGACATACCGCGCAGTTTCGCTGGTAGCTGAAAGCCGGGGAAAGTTGCGGGAAGTGTGCGACGTTGTCGCGCTCAGTTCCTGGCAGATCGATCAGCGACCAATAGTTGACCCAGCGTTTGTGTACGGCGTTGTACTGGACCGGGAAGACGAAAAGCCGGCCGTCGGACAACTCGGTGGCGTAGGCCTGCTGCCACTTCGATCCGATCGTGAAGCGAACGGGATAGCGCTTCCACTCGCCGTTGCCGCGGTCAAACTCGAAATAAGGTTGCATGCCGCCGCCGAAGCGCGCGACAACCCGGCCCGATGAGTCCCGGAATTCGCCTTGCGTGAAGTCCGTAAGCAGGCGCGAGTCGTGAATCGGGCTCAACATGCGGGACATCCCGGTGTTGCGCCATGCTTCGTAAATCACTGCATGGCACGGCTTGCAGGATTCCGAGCCGGCAAACGTCAGCGGCGGACCGGAAGGCGGTTGCTCGTCAGCGGGCACGCCGCCGGTCCGTGTCAGGATCAGGCGCGCGGCCGCCTCGATCGTGGCGCGCGTCGCTTCCCAATCGGCCGCTTTTTCCGCGCTCGGGCCTGCGAACACACGAAGCCAGAGCAGGGTGTCGGAAGCATCCTGGCGGGCTTGCTTCGTTTGATGAAGGCCGGCCTCGACGTTGGCCATGGCAACCAAGAGCGCGGGATTCTCCGGAAGAATCCGCAGCGAGCGGCGACCCTCGGTCAGCGCGTCGCCATAGTCGCCTAAGTCAAGGCTGGCGGCGGCGGCAAACTGATAGACGGTTGCCAGAAGCCAGGAGCGGGAGTAACGATTGATGAATTCGCCCGCAAGCTGCCGGCGGCGATGAGGATCCCGTTCAGCCGAAAGTTGTTCGAAGGCTTGACGCTCAGCGTCGCTATCGGCGCGGCTCGAGAGCGGCCCGGCGAGGTTGCGCTCGAAGCCGCCGCTGTCGATCTGCTGAGCAGCGGCCAGACCGAGGCAAAAGAGCGAGACAGCAATCGGGCGGATGAGCATTGAGCGCCCCTAGCCTCCATTGGCCTTCTTGAGCAGGCCGCGCATGAAGTCGTCTTCAGGAAAATCGTCGACGTAGGCAACGAGGGCGGTGCGGGCTTTAGTGTAGTCTTTGGCCTGGATGTAAGACAGGATCAGGCGCTTCCGGACGAGCTTGGAATAAGGGAAAGCGGAAGCCGCGCGTTCAAGCGTACTTACCTCATCGCTTGTCCGGCCGCCGCGAAGATAGGCGTCGGCTAAGTCGATGTAAGTGGCCTCCCGCGGCACAGCAGGTGGGCGTAGCGCGCGTTCAAGCAGAGGAATCGGGTCGCCCTGGCCAGTGGCGAGCGCCTTGCGCCCGAGCGCGGCGAGGACGAGAGGATCGTTCGGAAGCGCGCGCGCAGCCTGGTCGAGTAAGTTCAGATAAACGTTCTGTAACTCGGGCGAGGAGGGCATCAGTTCACCGCATAGCTCCAGGCGGGTGATGAGCGGAATCTCCGGCTCGCCCGGGAAGGCATTGAGTAACTCAACACCGGGAAGCCCCTTTGGCGCGGGGCCAAGCGAAGGAGCGCTTACCGGTTCGTCCGCACGCGCGCGGATGGTGTGGTCCGTCAAGGCGGAGTGGGAGATGCGTCCAGTCGGGCGCTGCGGCATGTGGCAGGCGATGCAGTTGTCCCCGTTCTCGGAATGCCGGCGGGCCGCGAGAGTAAGTTTACAACTGGTTTCCTTGTGGCAACTCAGACACCGCGTACGATAATATGCGTCCGCGTCGGAAGCGATGGGCTGGACGTGCGGATCATGGCAGGTGATGCACCGGAGCCTGCCGGACGTAGCCTGGAAGCAACGGCTGGACTCCATGGCGGCGTAGTGTTCGAGCAACACGCCGCCGAGGTCCGAGACAAGACGGGCAAAAGCGACCGTGCGAATCAGCGGAGTGCCCGGACGGATATCGGAGTAGTCGCGGCCCGGCAAGAGCACGCGCACGCCGCCGCCCTGATGGCACAGCATGCAGATATTGTCGGCCAGACGAGGAGCGAGGCGGGAAGGGTTAATGATGGTGCGGTCTGGAAGAGCGGCGCCGCCGCGTTGGCGCGCCGCCACATGCAGTGAACCCGGACCGTGACAGTTTTCACAGCCGACAGCGGCCTCCGCAAAAGGAGGTTCGAGATACTGGCCGGCCGCACCACCCGGCGCCGGGCGAGAACGGCCCGTGTGACAAACCATGCAGCTTGCATAAGCCGGGCGGCTGAAGCCCTCGTCCGCTTGTTCGTAGCCCGGCGAAAGATCCCACGACCCGGTCTTCGCGTACCAGGAGAGAGGGGCCTCGAAAAGAAAATCCTTGCGGCGGATCAGAAACGTCACGCCGTTCTCGCCTGAGCCGACGGTGTAGGCAAGCGGGCTTTCCGTTTCAAACAGCCGGCCGCCGGCTGAGTCGAATCCGGTCTCCGATTGGTACACTGCGCCATCGCGCACGAAGACGCGGTACTGGCGATGAAAGGCGTCACTTGAGACGGTGGCTGGCGTGGGAAACGCGGCGGGGTGCGTATCGGTGACCGAGCGCCCCATCCCGGTGCGGGAATAGGTCCGGTAAATGTCCATATGGCAGGCCGCGCAGATCCGCGAGCCGACATGGGTAGCCTCGGGCGGCGCCGCTCTCAGGGGCGCCAGCGCCGCCGCGGCCAGCAGGGCAACCCACACCCGCCGCACTAATCCCGAACAACCTGCCAGGGCTCGGGCGACAGGCGCACGCCGAGAGCATAACTGCCGCTCAGCGGCT
>JAJYKC010000296.1 GCA_021788955.1 Acidobacteriota bacterium | reverse complement strand
GTGGCGCTGAGGTTAAGAGGGTCGACTAGAGCCGCTTACGCGGCCCGAAGACCTTTATGTTGGGCGGAGCCACGGCAACGCGTCCGGAAAAGCGCACCGGATTTCATAGTTGGGGCTCAGCGGTCCTGCACCTGGATCGTGAAAGAGCGCTCGTCAGTGCGGCCACCGGAAGTCGTGATGCGGTTTGTCACAGTGTACGACTGGCCCGCAACGCCGCCTGATAGCCACACGGTGGCGCGGGTTGGGGTATTCGAATCGTCTGAGGCATCGAGAGCGGAATCGCTGACGGACCAGGCGCTGCTCGCGATTTGGTCGCCAGCCAACCATTTCGACCATTCGATGGAGTAATCCAGAACGGCGTCGGGATCTTTGATGAACATCGTCATGCGGCAATGCTCCGGAATTCCGCAGGCACTACGAACAGCCGGCGCTCAGCGGCCACAAGTACGCTACGCCGCTCACAAGGGACGGCGACCAGCCGAGATTCGGCATCGGCAACCACCGTTCGGAGCTCGATCGGCACGATCAGCACCCGTAGAGCCGGCGTGGTGGATGCCAGCCGCCGGATTGCCTCCAGGACAGCTGTGATCTGGGAGTTTCCCGATGTGGCGCCTGCCAGCGGACGAACGGGTGCCAGCTGCGCGTCCACGATGGCGAACCCGGCGATATCGCCGGTGAGGTTCCGCAGACGTGCCAGGCGAGCCAACACTATCGCTGGTCCGGCCGTCACGGCCTCCATTGTGCGGTAGGCCCGGAACGTGCCGGAGGTCCCAGCCTGTCCAGCCGCGGTGGCCAGCAAGCTGCCCGTGCAGACAACGTGGCCCGAGGCAGAAGACGTCGCCAAGGCATCGCCAGCCGCGGACCGCAAGGCCACGAACTGCGCTACGGCCGAGCTTTGGCCTGAGACCGAACCGGCAAGACCGCAGATTGCGCTACGTAATAGAAGCAGCATGAGTTGGAGTCCGACGGCTCTACTTCTGCACGGCGATCTCGAAGCACTCCGCGCCGCTCATCCGTTGCAGAATGATGAACGTGAGCTTCGTCGTGCCGTCCACGAACAGCGCGGTGGCCATGCGCTGCCCGACGTATGCCGTGCCCTGCGGATAGCGCAGATAGAAGGCGGGGCTCAGCACACGGTTCTTCACGTCAAACCGCATGCAGCGCTGCGCGCCGTTATAGTTGATGAAGGCGGACTGTCCGCCGCCGGTGTACGGATCGGGCGTTACCGTAGTCCCGGTCGTGAACAGGGTGCCGGAACCGCCATACACGACGTTCGCTGTCCACAAACCGGTCGCGCCACCCGCAAGATCGAACAGGTCCAGGGTGGCCACATTGCCGCCGCGGAAGACGTAAACGTAGCTGTGGCGGGCCTGCTTCCCCGCGTCCGGGCGCATGAAGAACGACGGGGAGTTGAACGACCCGGCAGCGTGCGCCGCTGAGCGCGCGGCAAACGTCGTGACGTCCCAGGCGTTCGCCGTGATGTTGTACGTGAATGTGCTGCTGCTCGCAGAGCCCCAATACAGAATGCGGTCGCCGTTGTTCTCGATGACGAAGACCGCGCTCGACGACGGCGTCACCGTCCAGGCGCTCGACAGGGTGTACACCGCCGAAGGTCCTGCGGTGTGCGAGGCGATGTTGCGGCGCTGGCCAGCGGCCGTGGGGTTCACCGTGTCCTGCACGACGCGAATCTGGAAATTCCGGTACTCGTTCGCGAGCACGGCGGCATCGCCGTTCGCCGCCTGGCCCGTGATGGAGGTTGCGGTGGCCGCCGTCGCCGTCAACTGCGCGAAGAAGCCGTCGCCGGGGTTCGCGTCGAAGGGCACGTACGATTCGTCCAGCCCCAGGAAACTGGAGTCGGTCCCGATGGTCGCGGGCAGGTTGGTGGTCGCCAGGTTGGCTGAGAACGAATTCGTGGCGATGTCGTAATATTTCCAGACGCCCGCCGCCAGCGTGCCCGCGCTCAGCAGGAACAGGCGGCCGGAAAGGATCTCGTAGCTGTCGCCAGTCTGCGGCGTGAACGAGAGCGGGGAATCGAGGTAGATGGTGGGCGTCGTACCGCTGGTGTTGCCGATGATGTATAGCTCTTCCACCTTCCCGGAGCCGCCCGTGCTGTTGCCGACGATGCGGATTTTGAAGCCGTTGCTGTTGCCCTTATTCGCCAACTGGTTCGGGCCGACGGCGGCGGACAAGGCGGTGCTGAGGACCACGCTCGACGCCGTGTTGCCCGCGGCCAGCGTTCCGCGTGGGCCCTGGGAGGGCATCAGCACCGCGCCAGCTCCCGCGCCGAACGTGCCCGTCAGAGCGGGCGACGGCAACTGGAACCAGTCGTCGTCCTCCACGTCGTACGCCCACAACGTGGTTGCGTTTACGAGCAGGTACACATAAGCGCCCCGGTCCATGTTGTTTCGGAGGCCGGCCACCAACTGAGTGCCCGCGGCGGAAGCGTTGGGCGCATTTGCGATCGGCCGCCACTCGGGGAGATCGATCAGGGGTTTGAAAGCGAGAGTCGTAGGCATGTCAACTGATCCTTTGCCGAACGGAGTTGTACCAGAGGTTCCGGTCCAGAGGCTTACAGAGCACGTCCCAGGCGTTGCCGCCCTGCAACTGCGTCATCGAGGTGAGCGTGGAGACGGTGGTGATTGTCGAAAGAGTCAAGCTGCCCGTGATCGCGTCCAACAGAACGCGCGTTCTACCGGAGCCGGGATCCTGCGCGATCGGGCGCGTGATGGCTTCGAGGATGGCGTACAGGGTGGCGTTGATGTCGGAGAGGCATACTTCCTGTGTGCCGTCGGCGCGCACGCTGGCGTGATTCTCCGATCCCTCGGCGCCGTCGGTCAGTTTCATGCGCTGGTAATGCCGCCCACTGGGCACCTGGTCGGTGGCGATGGTCGCGCCGGCGCCGGGAGAAATGTCGATGTTGTCGGCCATGGTTAGTCTTCCTCCACCACGAGGGCACCGGCAGCGAACTGACCAAAATCGCCCATCTGGACGGTCTTGGCCGCCGCGAGCGTGTTCCAGTAGAGCAGGTTGCCATCGGTCTGCGCGTCGAAGATCCCGAAAGCGACCGCCTCAGGCCAGTCATTCGCAGCAGGGCCGAACTGGATCGGGGCGACGTTGGCGATCTTCCGGGCGTTGCCCGCATCGGCAGCCGGCGCACCGAAACTAATCGGCTGGCGAGAATATCCGCCGGCGGAAAGCTCCGTTCCCGGCGATGCGTCGTCGGCGGGCGCCACGGAGAAGAGGCCGAGATACGGTGTGACACCGGTGATTGCAGTCCCGCGAAGGACGTTGAGTACAGCATCGGAATAGGTTTGAGATTTGCCGGGCATATTGCTCCTACGGGTGCGACGAGACGATCTGCGCGCCCTTCACGGTCAGGTTTGTCGCAGGGTTCAGGTTGCGATAGATCACAACCCCGTTGAGGCCGTAGCCGAGCAGCCGGTCATACCAGCGTGGCTTCGTGAGCCGGTTGATATTGGCGGTGATGCCATTTATGTTCGTGCCGATGCCCTGCCACGTAGTAATGGCCGTGGGGAGGGCGGCGCGCACATCCATGGACATCTGGCCGAAGTTCATGGCCGCCCGCTCGATACCCTTCGACGCGCCGACGTAGCGATTGAAGACGCAGTCCGGGTTGTACTCGCAATCGAGGAATAGCGGCGCCGCGTCGTCCACCTGCTTGGTGATGCTGGCGACCTGGGCGAACGTGGGCCTGAGATCGCCGCGGAGTTCCTCGACCTTCTCGAGCGCGACGTCGACGCGGGCCAGCGTATCACCCATGCGCCGGTCGGCTGTGGTCCGGATCTGCGCCACCTCGCCCATGGCATCCTTTCGCAGCGCCGCGACCTGGCGCTCCGTGCGGCCGAGCAGATCCTTCCGCGCCGCTTCTACCTGACCAGCGAGATCGCCGCGGGCGGCTCGGACCTCAGCCATGACCGCCGCGCGAGTGACCTGCAACTCGCCCGTGACCGCGCCCGGCAACGCACGGGTGGCCACAGTCGCGGCGTGCAGGAGGAGTATGGCCTGTACGGCCACTCCCGTGAGGGCGGCCAACAGGGCGCATGTAAGCGCGAGCTTAAGCCGCTGCATTCGACACCCCCGCTGCGCGCCGGAAGAGGTCCGCCGTCGCCGTATTTCTCCACTCCTGAATGCCCGCGCGGTGACACTGCTCCGCACAGACCTGCCAGTCGCGTGCTTTTGCCGCCACCGTGAGGTGCGGAAACTTCGACATCAGCCCGAATGCTCCCAGTTGGAAGGCCATGTCGAGCAATCCCTCTTGCGCCGGGTCGGGGAACGCGGCAAAGCCCGGAAGCAGATGGGAGAGCGCAGAGTGGAAGCCGACCACGTCGGCATCTTGCAGTGCATCGACTCCCGCCGGCGTCATCCGAAGCGTAGTGCGCTCTTCGTAGTATTTCGGCAGCATCGCCGCCTGGAGTTCCTTCACCCGGCGCCACTCGGCGATCTTTTCTTCCGGCGCCGCCACCGTGCCGTCCTTCCGGACCATGGCGATTCCGTCCATGGCATCGGGCGAAGGAATCATATGGCCGACCCCGCAGGTCACCAGGCCGAGCGTATCAAGGTAGAGATGCGGAACGACGCCTTCGTGCTGGCGCAATCGCGCCTTCAGATCTTCAAACATTGCGATGTCCTTTAAGTGGGATTAAATGAACGAGGTGTTGCTTGGCTGCTTCGGCAAGGGCAACGGCCATCCGTACAGGCACAGATGGTCGTAAGCCCAGAACTTGATCACCGGCACGCCCGTGCGCTGGGCCGCCTGGTACTCGCGCTGCCAGGGCCAGGCAAGGGT
>JAJYKC010000295.1 GCA_021788955.1 Acidobacteriota bacterium | reverse complement strand
GGCCTTCACCCGCGTCCCGGCGCTGCTGTGAGTGGCCGCCGCGCAGCTCGAGTCCAACACCGTGTGGAACGTCATCACGTCGAATCCGGCGGCAGTGTACGCGGGCGATAAAACCGCGACCGCGCTGTTCCATGCCAATCACGGCAATCTGCTCACGGGCGCCGGCAGCAGCATCGACAGCGACGTGCAGAACGCGGTTCCGCTGACCGCGCTGGGCAAGGGGCGCGCCGCCATGCGCTTGCAGAAGGGGCCGGCGGGCACGCCGCTGAACCTGGTGCCCCGGTTCATCGCTGTGCCGACGGCGCTGGAGAGCAAGATGCTCCAGTTGGTCTATCCGATCAACATCGCTTCCTGGCGGCCGGACGCGGTGGTGCCGGAGTGGGTGCGCACGCTGGTGCCGGTCGTCGAGCCGCGTCTGGATGCGGCCGCGGGCGGCGCCACCGCGTGGTACCTCGTCGCGGATCCGGCGCAGATCGACACGGTGGAGTACTGCTACTTGGAAGGGCAGCAGGGCGTGTACATCGAAACCAAGCAGGGCTTCGAGATCGACGGTGTGGAGATCAAGGCGCGCATGGATTTCGGCGCGGCGGCGCTCGACTTCCGCGGCCTTCAGAAGAACGCCGGCGCGTAGGGCGCAAGCAAACGGTGGGGCCACCCGCGGGGCGGCCCCCCAGAAAGGGAGAAAAGGAAAATGCAGAATTACGTGCACAAAGGGGAGACCCTTACGGTGGTGGCGCCCTACGCGGTGAAATCCGGTGGCGGCGTCAAGGTGGGCAATCTGTTCGGGGTGGCTGCCTACGATGCCGCCCTGAACGCGTCCCTGGAGATCGCCGTCATGGGCGTATTCGATCTGGCGAAGGACACCAGCACATTCGCCTCGGGCGACGCCGTCTACTGGGACGACACGAACAAGGTGGCCACGTCCACCTCCGCCGGGAACCTGGTGATCGGCACGGCCGAATTGGCGCAGGCGAGCGGCGTGGCGGCTCCGGGCGGCGCGCAGGGAGACGCCTCCGTACGCGTCCGGTTGAACGGCTTCCTGCCCGGCGCGACGGGCGTGTCTACCGGGATCCGGGTGGCGCACGCGCTCTACGATTTCACGGTCGATGGCGGCGCGCAGGGCGCCATCACGCCGGCCAACAGCGACACCATCCCGAAAAACGCGGTGGTGCATGGCGGCGTGGTCAACTCCACCGTGGCGGTAGCTTCGGCGGGCGCGGCCACGCTGGCGATCGGCACGGCCGCCGGGTCGGCCGCCAATAGCATTCTGACGGCGACGGGCAAGGCGACGCTGTCGCTGGACGCGGTCTTGAAGGCCACTTGCGCCACCACGCCGTTCAAGATGTCGGCCGCCGGCAAGATCAACGTCACCGTGGCCGCCGCCGATCTGACCGCCGGTCAGGTCGAGGTCTGGGTGTTCTACAACCTGGCCAGCAACGATTAGCGCCAACATGCCCGACTGGTCCACCATCGGCGCGTCCGTGAACGCGGCCATGCAGGATGCGTTTGGAGAGCCGGTGGTATACCAACCGGTGCAGGGCGGATTCCCGACCGGCAGCCCGCTGACCGTTACCGCCATCCGCCACGTCCGCGTGAGGGAGGAATCCGGGGCGATGGGGCCTGTGGAGGAAGTCTCTGTCAACCCCGCCGATTTCCCGAATCCTCCCCAGCCGGGCGATTGGGTAACCGCCTGGGGATCGCAGTTCGTCGTGCGGACCGTGCGCCAGCCCGATCCCTACGGGATGGTCGAACTCTCGTTGTTCGCGCGAAGGAGCGCCGATGATCCATCCTAAGAAGCTGCTTGGTGAGTGGGTGACGGCGCTCCGGGCCTTGCCGCAGCTGGTGGACGCGCTGGGCGGGAACGGTAACCACATCCAGGCGTACTCGGAAAACACCGTCGTCTTCGGTCAGCCGACGCAGAACAACATCCGCCTGGCGATCTTGTCCATGCCGCCCGGCTCGATTCTAATCGCGTGGCAGGGCAGCGGGCCCGGCAGGCTCGGCAACGCCCTGGTGTTCGTGCACGACTTCTCGCTTTACCTGCGCGCGCCGGAGACGGCCGAGGTCGGCTACGAAGATCTCTTCAACTGGATCGTGAACGACTCACCTGCCGGCAGCGGCCTGCGGATGCTGCACACCCCGGTCGATCCGAATTGCGAGCCGATGGATTTCCTTCTGCCTTCGGCGAAACGCAACACCGTCGTAATCGGCGCGGACGGAACCACGTTCGAGTACTTCGAAGTTCCGGTGCGCCTGGTCGAATCGTATAACCCGTAACTGGCTGCCGCCACGAGAGGATCACATGCAGAACGTTCCAACGTGTTTCATGGAGTCGCCGACCGGCGACGAGATCAAGGAAGTCGAGGCGACCGCTACGGCGTTGACGCCCCTGATGGCAGCCGGATGGCGGCAGGTGCCCGCGCCGGCAAAGCGCGAGACGGTCGTCTTCGCCCAGGAGGAACAGTAAGTGGCTAACATCAACGAGTTGATCCAAGGCTGGGGCTTCAAGAAGCAGGCCGATATCACGACAGCGAACGTGCTGGCCGGAATCTGGCGGCACACCAACCTCAACACGAAGCCCTGGGCCAAGGTGCCCGTGAACGAGGACGACCGCGCCGAAATCGGCAAGGGCCATGAGTTTCCGACGCAGTTGTTCAAGTCTCACTACAACATGCCGACCTTCGAGATTTCGAAGTACGCATCGTCGGAGTTCCTGGCTTGGGCGATGGCCTTTTCGCTGGGCAATGTCGTCCTGACCGGCACGGGACCGTACACTTACGTGATCACCCCGTCGCTGGGTAGCACGAGTCTGACCGGGCTGGAACTGCCGTATTTCTCGTTCATTCAGCAGATCCGCCCTGGCGGCTCCGCTGTGCTGGACGAGATCCTGATCGGGTGCGCGGTCAAAGGCTGGAAGCTGTCGATCAAGAATTCGCCGGGCCGCGCCGGCGCCATGTTATCGGTCGAGTGCGTGACCACGGGGAAATACACCACGCCCAGCGGCATCACGCTGCCCGCCGCGACGGTCCCGCACGAGTTCAACGCCGGGATGATCAGCGCGTTGACGGTGAACGGGGTCGATTACCTGACTGGCGGGTCCGGCAAGCAGTTCGTCTCCATGGACGCATCCTGGGACAACAATTTCCGGCCGGGCTTCTTTCCCGGATCGGGCGCCCAGGACGGCTACCAGGTGCAAGGCCGGTTCGAGTGGGGCGACCGCTCTTTCGGCATCCAGTTCGTGGTGCGCGTCCAGGCCGGATCGACCGAATACACGAAGCTCATCAACCAGACCACCGGGTCCGCGACCATCACGCTCAGCAGCGATATCAATAACTCGTTCTCCATGGTGGTGCAGAAGATGGGCTTCAGCGTGGTCGAGTTGGGCAACACCGACGGCATCGTGACGCTCCAGGTCACCGGCGTGCAATTGTACGACGACACCAACGGCCTGCTGACCGTTACGGCGATCACGCCCCAGAACAACATCGCGCAGTAAACGGCGGCCCCGCCTAAAACCGCAAGAGGTGCTTTATGGAAGATACGCAGACGCCGGTATTCGACGCCACGAAGCCGTTCGTGGTTCCGATTCTCTCGGGAGGAGAGAAACAATGCGAGGTCCGATTCCCGTCGGACGAGGAATGGTGCGGCTGGGCGCGCAGCCAGCGCACCGTTCGCCTATTCCTCGGCCGCGGCAAGTCGCAGAGCGAAGATCTGGATCTGCCGAAGATCAACGCGGAGTTGTTCGCCAAGATCCGCGTGGACAAGGATGGCCCCGAGTTCGACGATGCCGAGGCCGGAATGGTCATCGCGCGGATTGAGCGGTGCACGGTCGTTGACGTGCAGCGCGAGGGCATCAACTACCGCATCGACATGAAGGTGCCGGGCGCACGGGTGACGCACGTTCTGAGGATGCCCACCGCCAGGGAGATGCAGGACCACGAGCGCGCATCCACCAGCGTGGTGGCCGCCAGACGGTCGGTCGAGACTCGGGCGTTCCTGGAACCCAGCGGCGCGCTCTACGATAAACTGCACGTCTCGCACGAGGGTTATGCCGGCGCGGTGCCGGTCGTGCACAAATCGGCAGCGGTCTCCGAGGTCATCGCGCAACTCTCCATCGATGGAGACGACGACCCGGAATAGCGGCGCCCGACTCTCCGGCGGGACCGGCGATCCGGTTTCTGATCCAGTCCGCGCTCCAGCAGGCTACGTTGTGCGGCAAGGAGGAAGATTGCCCGGATCGGATATTCCGGTGCCGCCAGTGCGGCCATTCCTCCCCGGCTGAACTCGACGGCTGCCCCGCCTGCGGGGCCGGCTGGAAGCAGATCGACGTCAGCCACGGCCCCAGCTGTCCCAGGAACCTCGTTGAGGAGGCGATGGAGACGTTCAACGGCATGCTGGTGCGCCGTTGCTTTCGTCTCCTCAACGCCAAGGCTCTGGGCATCACGATCACCCTGGCGGATCTGACCGAAGAGGAATTCCGGGTCATGGAACTGGTCGACGCGGCGCGCCAGGAACATGAAGCCGACGAGGACAAGGGCGCGAGATTCCAGGATCTACTTCTCCGCAGGCTATCTCGACGGTAGGCCAGTGTAGGCAAATGGCGATTGTGAACGGGGAAAGCGGAATGATTCCCGCCAGTTCAGATACCATTAGAAGCGCCTATGGTGCCCTAGGGTAACATCGGCTAGTCTAATCGATAGGGCTGCGCTGTGGTGCAGCCTTAACTAGCCGTCCTAAAGCGTGGTCTTCAAGAGATACTCGCGATTGAGTGAGGTCCTCTTGCTTAGGCGCATACTCGGAGAGAATAATCC
>JAJYKC010000294.1 GCA_021788955.1 Acidobacteriota bacterium | reverse complement strand
CGGCGTCCCCGCCAGCACCAGCCGCAGCGGGCTCTCCGGCGTCTCCTGCAAAAACCGCAGAAAATGTTTTACCAGTTCCTCGCACCCCTTCGACGGATCCACGCGCCCCACATAAAGAAGATACGGCGCGCCATCGAGCGCTCGCACCGCCTCCGGCAGCGCTGTCTCCCCGCCGGGCGCATCCATCCCGAACCCCGCCACCACTCCCGCAACTTCCGGCAAGCAGAATCGCCGGTACACAAACTCGCGCTCCTCCGGCGTAAGAAACAGCAGCCGCCGCGCCTTCCGGAACAACCCGTCGAACATCGACAAATAGATCGCCGGCTCGTCGTGCGCCGTCGGAGCCAGCAGCGCGCGCCCCGCCACCAGCGGCAGCCCCAAATATGTCGTCGCGTAGAGATATGTGAAGAACAGCACCGCCCCGTAGCCTTCTCCCTCGCGCTTCAGGTGCTCGAGCAAAGCCGTGCTCACCGGCCCCTGCATCCGCATCCACCGCTCCTGCTCCTCAATCGCCGGCGACGAATTGAGCACTTTCTCGCTCAGCGCGTTGAACGCCGGAACATCCCGCGGCGCGTCCACGCGAAACCGCAGCACGCGCACGCCGTTCAACTCGCTCTCCCCCGGCGGCAGTTCGTCCCGCCACGTCATGTAATCGGTGGCGCAGGTCGTAAGCACGGTCACCGAAGCGCGCTTTGCCAGCCTCTCGGCCAGCGCCCGGCAGAACTGCTCGCTTCCTCCGGCGATCTGCTCCCCGTACCGCTGCACCACAAACGCGAACTTCAATTCGCTCCCCCGCTCATAAATGAAATTCATTCTCCCATAGCCGCTTCGAAGCAGCCCTTCGCAACCTGCGCGCTAAAATGAGGCGGGAGGAAGCGCGCATGGCAGACAACGGCTCGAACAAACTGGCGTGGTTTGTAGGAGGAGCCCTCGCCGGCGTCGGCCTGGCGTTGCTGTTCGCCCCGGCCGCCGGCGCCGAAACCCGCCGCCGCATCGCCGACAAGACCGCCAACAGCCGCGAAGCGCTCAGCGGCTCCGGCCAGGACATGATCGACCGCGGCCGGGAACTCTACGAGCGTGGACGCCAGATCGTCGACGAAGCCGCCGAAATGTTCGAACGGGGCAGGCAACTGATGGAAGAGGCGCCCAAACCCGAACCCCAGGAATAACTTCATGACAACTACAACCACCGCCGCGGGCTTGCCGGCCCTGCCCGCGTTCCGCAACGAGCCGGTCGACACTTTCTCATCCGAAACTTCCCGCCACAACGCCGCCAACGTGCTCAAGCACATCAAAGCGGAACTCGGCCGCGAGTACGCGCTCCGCATCGCCGGCCGCCGCGTCAAGACTGGCGATCATCTCCGAAGCGTGAACCCGTCCCGGCCCTCGGAAATCGCCGGCATCCACGAGATGGCTACGGCCGATCTGGCCCGGGAAGCGATTCAAGACGCGCACGCCTACTTCCCCGAGTGGGCCGCCACGCCGGTGGCGCGCCGCATCGAACTGGTCGCGAAAACCGCCGCCATCATCCGCCGCCGCAAACTCGAGTTCGACTCCTGGCTTGTGCTCGAGGCCGGAAAAACGTGGTTCGAAGCCGACGCCGACGTCAGCGAAGCGATCGACTTCTGCGAATACTACGCCCGCCAGATGGCCAAACTCGCATCGCCCGCCGAAGTGCATCAGATGCCCGGCGAACACGACGAGATGATCTACCTTCCGCTCGGCGTGGGCCTCATAATCCCGCCATGGAACTTCCCGCTCGCCATCCTCACCGGCATGACCGCCGCCGCCCTTGTCGCCGGCAACACCGTGGTCATCAAGCCGTCGAGCGAAACGCCAACAATCGCCGCGAAGTTCGCCGAAGTGCTCGAAGAAGCCGGCTTCCCGCCGCGCAGCTTTTCCCTCGTCACCGGCCGCGGCTCCGTCATCGGCGACCTCATGGTCGAGCATCCGCTCACCCGCTTCATTTCTTTCACCGGCTCGCGCGAAGTCGGCCTGCGCATCGTCGAACTCGCCGCCAAGCCGCGCCCCGGCCAGATCTGGATCAAGCGCGTCATCGCCGAGATGGGCGGCAAGGACGCCATCGTCGTGGATGCCGGCGTGGACATCGACGATGCGGTGAAAGGCGTGATCGCCTCCGCCTACGGTTACCAGGGCCAGAAATGCTCAGCCTGCTCCCGCGCCATCGTCCACCAGGACGTCTACGACGAGTTTGTTTCCAAGTTACAGGCCGCCGCGTCTTCACTTACTGTCGGACCCTCAGAAGAAGTTACTAACTACATGGGTCCGGTCATCAACGAAGGCGCCCTGAAGACCATCCGCAATTACATCGAAACCGGCAAAAGCGAAGGCCGGCTCGTCTGCGGCGGCGAACGCGCCGCGGGCGACGGCTACTTCCTTCAGCCCACCGTCATCGCCGACGTCGACGAAAAGGCGCGCATATTCCAGGAAGAGATCTTCGGGCCGGTGCTCGCCGTCACCAAGGCGCGCGACTTCGACCACGCCCTCGACCTGGCCAACGCGACCGAATACGGCCTCACCGGCGCGGTCTATACCAACGCGCCCGAGAAAATCGAACTCGCCAAGCGCAAGTTCTTCGTCGGCAATCTCTACATCAACCGCAAGTGCACCGGCGCGATGGTCGGCGCGCACCCGTTCGGCGGATTCAATATGTCCGGCACGGACTCGAAAGCCGGAGGACCGGACTACCTGCTGCAGTTCGTGCAGTCGAAGTCGATCGCCGAACGAATTCGCTGAAGTTGTGTTAGCCTGAGAAAGCCCCGATTTGAAGGGGACCAACTAGTCACAACTCCAGGGTCGAATACGATCGACACGGCGGGGGATGGCCCGATATCGGGTTCATCCCCCTTCGTATTTTTCTAGAGAGTTTTTAGGAACTTCACTCCCTCGAACGCGATGTCGTCCGGCGTCGCGGCCAGGTCCCGCCAGATGCTTGTCGCCGCTGCGATTTCCGGAATCCCGGAGCCGAAGCTTTCGATCACCGCCCAGTCATCGTAGCCCAAAACACGAAGCGCATGAAATGTTTCGGCCCACGGAACGTGCCCGGTGCCCGGCGTGCCGCGGTCGTTCTCCGATGCATGGAAATGCAGGATGTGCTTGCCGGCCGTCGCGACCGCCGCGGGAATCGACTTCTCCTCGACGTTCGAGTGGAATGTGTCGAACAGCACTCCGATGCGCGGATGCGGCGCCGCCTCGCAGAGCTTCACCGCGTCGGCGGCGGTGTTCAAGAAAAACGTCTCGAAGCGATTGAGCGGCTCAACCGCGAGGTTCACCCGCGCGGCGTCGAGCGCCGGAGCAAGCGACAGCAGCCCTTCAGTGCAGTAGTTCCATTCGTCCTCGGTCCTGCGCCGACCGGGCAGATAGCCGACCGCCGAGCAGAACGGCCCGGCCAGCACCGGCGCGCCCAACTCACCGGAGGCGTCGATCGCCTCCCGCAAGAACTTGAGCGTCGCTTCGCGCGCCGCCTCGCCCGACGGTGTCAGCAGCGTCTGGCTTCCTGAGAGCGCGGTGCAAACCGTGCATTCGAGCCCCGAATCGGCGAGCGCGCGGCGGACCTTCGCCATCGGGAACCCGTCGAAAGAGAACCGCGCGATCTCGACGCCGTCGAAACCGGCGGCCTTGATGCGTTCGAGCAGCGGAAAATGCTCCTCGCCGAACGCGGCGGTCCAGAGCAGAGTGTTGATACCGAACTTCATCCGAGGACCGCGGCCGGCTCAGGCACCATGGCTTCGAGCGGGTCCAGCACCATCGGTGGCACGTCGGGGTTATGCGGCCCGAAGTGCTTCAGGATGACCAAGTCGTCGGTGGCGCTCGTGTTGGTGATCTTCACGCCGCGCGATGCCGCTGCGGCGGTGATGAACAACTCGTCCTGGGTCATCTGGCCGAAGCGGATGAGCGTCGGCGTTTCGACCGCGTGCATGCCGATCGAACCATGGCCCTGCGCCAGAATCAGCCCGTATGCCACCGCGTCGCGGATCACCACGGTCCGGCCCGGATGCACGGTCAGTTCCTTCGCCGAGTAATACTGCGGCGCGGCGTACGTGATCCACTTTTCGATGTAGCCGTCTTCGAGCATCGCCGCTTCGTCGCGCACCGGCTTGGGGAAGAAGCGGTTGTGATTGCAGAACTCGGGATCGACGTTGGCTTCCCAGTCGAGCATGCCGAGAATGTAGTCGTAGTCGTGATGATGTTCGGGCGGCACGTCTTTGACCAGCAGGTCCCACGGCACGAAGCGCCCATCGACGAGGGACTGGAACATGGCGAAGACGTCGGAGTTCACCTGTGGCTCGTAGGTCACCAGCGAGCCGGGCGCGTGAAGCACGCCGGGGTTGATCTGCCAGCCGCTGCCGGGCTGCAGCTTGTAGGCGCGCGAGTGATACAGGATGCCGTTGTCGCCTTCGTTCCAGCGGTCCAGACACCGCCGGATGTCGTCCTTCGTCGTGCCGGGCTCGAGGCCCATGAAGGTATAGGCGAAGTCGTTCCGAAGCTGGTTGTACTGGGTGGGGAAATAATACGCCTCGGGCTTGGGCTTGCGGCCGACCCGCGCTGCAAATTCGGCGTTCTGGTGGATGTGATGGGGGATGGGGCCGAGGTTGTCGAAGAACTTGCAGAGCACGTTCCAGCCGCCCTCGCGCCGCATCACTTCGGCGCCAAGAAATTCGTCACCCAGAAGTTCGACGGCTTCGCGAAGCTGAACGCGGCGGCCGTCGTAGTCGATGTAGCTCAGGCCCTCGTCTTCCGGCGTACCGGGCCCGTTGTCGGCGTGGGTGGTCGAGGAGAACCAGCGCTCGTCGATG
>JAJYKC010000293.1 GCA_021788955.1 Acidobacteriota bacterium | reverse complement strand
GCCGTTTGCGGCGGGATGCTGGTGGGGCCGGGGACGGCGTTGCCCTGCTCGTCGATCTTCATGCCCAGCGACAGACCCATCTGCGCCAGGATTTCCTTGATCTCGTTCAGGCTCTTGCGGCCGAAGTTCTTGGTTTTGAGCATCTCGGCTTCGGTCTTCTGCACCAGTTCGCCGATGGTCTGAATGTTGGCGTTCTTGAGGCAGTTGTAGGAGCGGACGCTGAGTTCGAGTTCCTCGACCGAGCGGGACAGCACTTCGTTCATTTGGCTGACGGCGCGGTCTGCGGGCTCCTCGCTGGCCTCGGCGATCTCTTCAAAGTTGATGAAGATCGTCATGTGGTCCTTGAGCAGCTTGGAGGCCTGGCCGATCGCATCCTGCGGGGAAATCGCGCCGTTGGTCCACACTTCGAGAGTGAGTTTGTCGTAGTCGGTGGTCTGTCCGAGACGGGCGCCCTCGACGGAGAAATTCACCTTGCGGACGGGCGAGTGAACCGAGTCGATCGGGATGTAGCCGATCGGCAGGTCCTCGTCGAAGTTGCGGTCCGCCGCGACGTAACCGCGGCCGGCCTTGAGACGCACTTCGATGCTGAGCTTGCCGCCCTCGCTGACGGTGGCGATCGGCAGGTTGCGATCGAGGACTTCGACGTCGGAGTCGGTCTCGATCTGCCCGCTGACCACGAGGCCGGGCTGATCGACCGTGAGGCGGGCCGTGCGGACGCCTTCGCCGGTCATCTTGAACGGCACCTGCTTGAGGTTGAGGATAATATCGGTGGCGTCCTCGACCACGCCCGGGATCGGGCTGAATTCGTGAGCGACCCCCTCGATGCGGACCGCGGTGATGGCGGCTCCTTCAATCGAGCTGAGCAGCACGCGGCGCAACGCGGTGCCAATGGTAGAACCAAAACCGCGTTCGAACGGCTGCGCGGTGAACATGCCGTAGCGCTCGGTGAGCGTTTCGGTGTTGGCGGCGAGCCGTTTCGGTTTTTGAAACCCTTTGAACATATTTGACTCCTTGTTCCTCGAGGCGTTTTGCGCCGGCTACTTGGAATACAACTCCACGATCAACTGTTCGTTGAGCTGAATCTGCACCAGGTCCTCGCGCTTGGGCTGCGACAGCACGCGCGCCTTCAGCGCATCGCGATCGACTTCGAGCCAGTTCGGCGCCGGAGCGTGGGCCGTGGCGTCGCGCGCGGCGAGAATACCGGCGTTCTTCTTGCTTTTTTCGCGGATCTCGATGACGTCGTTAGGCTTGACCATATAGGAGGGAATGTTCACCTTGCGGCCGTTCACTTCCACATGGCCATGGCGCACTACCTGCCGCGCCTGCGCCCGGCTGGTGCCGAAACCCATCCGGTAAATCACATTGTCCAGGCGCCGCTCGAGCATGTTGAGCATGTTGTCGCCGGTGACGCCTTTCATGGCGGCGGCCTTCTCAAACAGGTTGCGGAACTGGCCTTCGAGCAACTGATAGTAGCGGCGCGCCTTCTGCTTCTCGCGAAGCTGGAGACCGTAGCCGACGATTTTCGGCTTGCGGTCCTTGCCATGCTGGCCGGGCGAGAAATTCCGTTTCTCGATGGCGCACTTCTCCGTATGGCAGCGCTCGCCCTTCAGGAACAACTTCATGCCCTCACGCCGGCATTGCCGGCAAACGGGGCCGATATATCTTGCCATTTACCTTTCTCCTGACTTGCAGTTAAGGTGCAGTTTACAAGCCCGCGCCAGGCGCCGGCTCTTCGTCCTGCTTGCCAAAAAGCGCAACCGCGCCCGCATCGGGGAACGGCTGCGAAAAAAATCAAACGCGGCGCTTCTTCGGCGGCCGGCAGCCGTTGTGCGGAATCGGCGTGACGTCCTTGATCGAACGGACTTCGATCCCGGCGGTTGCCAGAGCGCGCACCGCCGATTCGCGGCCGGCACCCGGTCCGCTCACCCGTACTTCAACCGAACGCAAGCCGCTCTCCTTCGCCTTATTGGCGGCCGTGAGAGACGCCTGCTGGGCGGCGAACGGGGTAGCCTTACGCGACCCGCGGAAACCGAGCGACCCGGAACTCGACCAGGAGAGCACATTGCCCACCGGATCGGTGATGGTGACGATGGTGTTGTTGAACGAAGCCTGGACGTACACCACGCCGCTCGGGATATTCTTCTTTTCCTTCTTCTTGAAGGTCTTCTTTTTTGTTGCTTTTGCTGGAGCCTTGGCCATTCTCGCGCTTCCTTAGGTCTTCGCCGACGCCTTCTTCTTGTTCGCCACGGTCCCGCGCCGCGGACCCTTGCGGGTGCGCGCGTTGGTGTGCGTGCGCTGGCCCCGGACCGGAAGACTGCGCCGGTGCCGCAGCCCGCGGTAGGAACCCATCTCGATGAGGCGCTTGATGTTCATCGAGAGTTCCTTGCGCAGGTCGCCCTCGACAAAACCCTCCGCTTCAATCAGCGTACGGATCCGGTTGACCTCGTCTTCGGTGAGGTCCGCCACTTTCTTGCCCGGATCGACTCCCGCCCGGTGAAGCAAAGACTGCGAGCGGCTCCGCCCGATGCCATAAATGTAGGTCAGGCCGATTTCAGCCCGCTTCTTCGCCGGTAAATCAACACCCGCAATTCGCGCCATAGTTCTCTCTTATCCCTGCCGCTGCTTATGCTTGGGATTCACGCAAGACACCCTGACCACCCCATGGCGGTGAATGATCTTGCACTTGTCGCAGATCTTTTTTACTGATGCCCGTACTTTCATCGTCTGAACCTATCCTTCAAGTAACTTCACCAGGCGGCCCCGTCCCGGATCATGCGGTGAAAGCTCCACCTCGACCCGGTCTCCCGGCCGCACCCGCTCAAAATTCCTAACCGCCGCGCCGGCCGGGTGAACCACCACGACCGACTCATTCTCCAACTTCACCCGGTACAACCGGCGCGGCAGGATTTCCATCACTACCGCAACCGACGTCATGGCGCCTTACGGCCGGGTCAACACCCACGGACCGTTTTCCGTGATCGCCACGCAGTGCTCAAAGTGCGCCGAATACGAGCCGTCCTTCGCCACCGCCGTCCACCGGTCCGGCTTCACAACCGTTTCCGGCCGGCCGAGATTTACCATCGGCTCGATCGCCAGAACCATGCCTTCCTTCAGGCGCGGATTCTCGTTCTTACGGTCCACGTAATTGGGAACCTGCGGTTCTTCATGCAGCTTGGTCCCAATCCCGTGGCCGACATACTCGCGAACGATCGAAAATCCGTTCGACTCCACGTGCTGTTGCACGGTGCCGCAGATGTCGAACAAACGGTTGCCGACGCGCGCCTGGCCAATCGCCATCTCGAGCGATTCCTCGGTCACGCGCAACAGCCGCTTTACCTGCTCGTTCACTTCGCCAACAGGGACCGTAATCGCCGAATCCCCGAAAAATCCGTCAATCTGCACGCCGGTGTCGATCGAAACAATATCACCCGGCTTCAGCTTTCGCTTGGCCGAGGGCATGCCATGAACAACTTCCTCGTTCACCGACGTACACAACACGAACGGATACCGCGAACCCGCCGCCGGAACGTAATAGTTCTTGAAAGCGGGCATTGCGCCGGCATCTTTCATCATCCGTTCGGCTGCGGCTTCCAATTCCTGGGTCGTAACACCTTCGCCCACCATGCCCGCAAGTTCCTGCAAAATCTTCCAGACGAGTAATCCAGCCCGGCGCATGCGCTCGAGCTCGCCCGCATTCTTGCGAACGATCATTTCTTAGCTACCCTGCCCTCCAAGGAACAGGAAACGGAGGTCGAAGTACAGACGCACACACCCAGTGTCACAATTGTAGCGCAATTTTTCTGCCAGTCCGGTTCCGCCTCAGGCGCTGGCGCTCCGCCGGCCGCGAATCCGGCCGGAACGGGGAGTGAACCCCTCATAGTGGCGCATAATCAACTGCGCTTCCACCTGGTTGATCGTGTCCATCGCCACGCCAACGACAATCAGCAGCGAAGTGCCGCCAAAATAAAAGCTTACGCCAAGGCCGTCAAGCAGCCAACGCGGGAAATACGTGTCGATCCAGTTGCCAATGAGCGGCAGGCGCTGGAGCTTGATCCCGGCGATCATGATCTGGGGAATCAGCGAAAGCAAAGCCAGATACAGGCCGCCCACAACCGTGATCCGGGTGAGAATCTTGTTCATGTAGTCGGCGGTATTTTTGCCCGGACGGATGCCGGGAATAAACCCGCCGAATTTCCTCATGTTGTCTGCCGCTTCGTTCGGGTTGAAGATGATCGAGACGTAGAAGAAGCAGAAGAACATGATCAACACGCTGTAGAGCAGGTAATACGTCGGCGTGCTGCCCATCATCGAGCTGAGCATCGAACTCAAGAAAGGATTGTTCTTAAACAGCGGGACCTGCGCGAGCGAGCCGGGGATGGCCAGCAGCGAGGAGGCGAAAATGACCGGGATGACGCCGCCGGCGTTGACTTTCAGCGGCAGGTGCGTCGACTGCCCGCCCATCATCCGCCGCCCCATGACGCGCGTGGCGTACTGAACGGGAATGCGCCGCTCGCCGCGCTCCACCAGCACGATAAAGGCGACGACGGCGATCATGACCGCCAGGATCAGGATCAACTGGAACGGGTTCCACTGGCGGGTGACGAAGACGTTGGTATAGATTTCGTTGATGGCGCGCGGCAGGCCGACGACGATGCCGGCGAAGATGATCAACGACATGCCGTTGCCGATGCCCCGCTCGGTGATCTGCTCACCGAGCCACATAATGAATGCCGTCCCGGTGGTGAGGCTGAGAATCGTCATCAGGACGAATCCGATTCCCGGGTTCAGCACGAAGCCCCCTTCGGACTTTTCGAGCGTC
>JAJYKC010000292.1 GCA_021788955.1 Acidobacteriota bacterium | reverse complement strand
TGACCATGAACGACAGTTGGGGCTACCAGCGCGCCGACGATGATTGGAAATCGACCAAGACGATCGCGCGCAACCTCATCACCTGCGCCCGCGGCGGCGGCAACTATCTTCTCAACATCGGTCCGAAAGCCGACGGCTCGATCCCTCAGCCTTCCATCGACACGCTCACCGCGGTCGGCAAGTGGCTGCACAAGAACGGCGAGGCCATCTACACCGCCGAGCCCTGCAAAGTCCACAGTTCCGCCTTCGCCAACTTCACCCGCAAGGGCAATACTCTCTATATCCACGTCCACTTCTGGCCGGGCGAAACGGTGGCCGTCGGCGGCCTGACCGTAAAGGTGAACAGCGCCCGCCTGCTGGCCAACGGCGCCAAGGTGAGGGTGGTGCAGGAGCCGTTCCGCACGCGGTTCGAAGGCTTGCCCGCCGCGGCGCCGGACAGCCCCGTCACCACCATCGTGGCTGAATGCGATTCCGAACCGGACCAGAACACGCTGGCCATCCGCGAAAACCGCCCGCGCCGCGGCGTCGGCGTCGATTTCTGAAACCCGGACCTGGGTTTCCGCCATCCCCTTATCTGAAGTGCTGAGTGTGTTTGAATGATTACTGAGGCGGTAGACGATTACCGCCATGTCAGCAAAGGAGCGCTGCTATGTCGATTTTAGGAAGTGGCTCATCTCCATTACCGCCGCCCGAAACACCCCCGCCGCCGCCCCCGCCGCCCTATTATTATCCGCAGCCGGCCGCATCCAAAACGCCGTTGTTGTTGATGGGGATCGGGCTCGCCGTCCTCGCCGCTGTGAACGTGTTTCTCTATTTGCAGATTGACCATACGCGGAGCGAAATGTCGAAGACGCGCGACGCGCTGATTGAGGAGATCGCCAAGGTTCGCGAGGCCTCCTCAGTCACCTACCAGACCAACCGCCGTACCGTGGACGAACTGCAAAGGCGGCTCGACGACCAACGAAAGCAGGCCGCGCAGGCCGTCGGCCAGGCCAAACAGGATGCGATGAAGAGCATCGAGCAGACCCGCAAGAACCTCGAAGCCGCCCAGGCCCAGCAGCAACAACTGCTCAATTCGCAAATCTCCGACGTCAAGCAGTCTACTAACACGCAGTTCAGCGCGGTGAACACCGAGGTCACCGGCGTAAAGACCGACGTCGCCTCCACCAAATCGCAGCTCGAGAAAACCATCGCGGATTTGAAGCGCACCAACGGCGATCTCAATGTCCAGAGCGGTTTGATCGCCACCAATGGCAAGGAACTGGCGGCGCTGAAGGCCCTCGGCGAACGGAACTACTTCGAATTCCACATCCAGAAGCAGAAGGCCCCGACGAAAGTTGGCGATGTGCTTGTCCAGTTGAAGAAAGCCGACCCCAAGCACAACCGCTTCACCATCGAACTGACTGCCGACGACAAGAAAGTCGAGAAGAAGGACCGCACCATCAACGAGCCCCTCCAGTTCTACGTCTCCAAGGCCCGCCAGCCCTATGAACTGGTCGTGAACTCCGTCGGCAAAAACACCATCGCCGGCTATCTGGCCACGCCGAAGGTTCAGGAGTCGCGCAACTAACGAACACTTCGCCGTAACTTGACGAAGCATGGGAATGCCCGGCGCCGATGCCGGACACCGAGTGATCGCTAGGGTTTGCAGCGAGGCGCGGCTCACCTCACTTGTGGGAAGCTCCATGCCCCACGGCCGTCGCTGATGTTGACGCCGGCTGCGGGCTGTGCGCCTTCCCAATGAGACGAGAAGATGCTCGCCCTCGCGCCCCGGCTTCGGAGTTTTAGGCCCCAACTGTCGCCGGGCTTGCCGGTCAGGACATCGCTCTCTATCGCGCCCAGCACTACTGTGCCCTCAATCTGGGAGCCGCTGAAGCCGAGATAGGGATCGTCGCCCTGGGCGAAGGCGAGTCTTACGCGCTCACGGTCGTTTCTGTCATAGAACCTCAACGTAGGACTTAAGTCCCCCGAACGGGATCCGAATTCAATTCCCTTTTGTCTTCTCGCGTTCAAGAAGACAAGGAGGGTCCCTCTGGGTGTGGTCGGTGGGAGGCTCGAATCGTCGTCCGGCCCCCAAAAACTGAGAGCCCGGCCGGATGCATCGACAACTTCGAACCGTTTCGCCCGGATAACGCCGGGGGCTGGCTGCGGCGGGGCCACCGGACGCCCCATCGTCCAGTCGTGAAGGACGCTCCCGAGAAAGCCCGCCGAAAGGGCAAGCACGGTCATCCCGAGCTTCTCGAAGATCGCTTTAGCTGGATACATAGATCGCAACCGTGACCATTAGACACCGTCCCGGCGACCACGGTTCCGGCCTGTGCCCCTACGGCTTGAGTAAGTTCAACGCCGTTGCCGTCATCGCAAGCACGCCCGTCCGGATCGTCGGCTCAGGCAGCGGAGCGAATAGAGAAGAGTGAAGCGACGGCAGCGGCTGTCCCGTGCGCCGGCTCTCGGCCACTTTCTCCGGCGCCACCGCGCCAAGCCGCGGCATGAAAATCGGAATCTCGTGGTTGTCCAGACCGAACAGCCCGAAGTCCTCGCTGGCCATGCCCGGACGCGGGCTCAGCACGTTCTCTTTCCCGATCCACTGCGCGAATACGGGACGCAGCCGCGAGGCCAGACCCGGGTCGTTGTAAGTCGCCGGAACGTTCTCCGCCTCGATCACCTTCACGATCGGCGAGCGGTCTTCCGGAATCCCGCCGGCGAGCGCAATGCCCCGCGCCGTGCGCGAAAGGTCCGACAGGATGCTTTCTCTCACCTGTTCGCTATAAGTGCGGACCGTAAGTTCCAGCTTCACTTCGTCCGGAATAACGTTTCGCTTCGACCCGCCGTGAATGTCTCCCACGGTTACGACCGCCGGATCGAGCGGCGAAGTCTGCCGGCTGACGATAGTCTGGATCGCGAGAATGTACTGCGCCGCGGCGACGATCGGATCCTTCGTCGCGTTAGGGTATGCTCCATGCCCGCCAACCCCGCGAATTAACACGTCAACCGCCGTGGAACTGGCAAGCAACGGCCCGGAAACAACGCCCACCGTGCCGGCGGGCAAATCGGAATCGTCGTGCAGCGCAATGGCGTAATTCGGCCGCCCAAAACGCTCGTAAAGATGATCCGCAAGCATCGCCCGGGCGCCCTCCACCCGCTCTTCCGCCGGTTGTCCAATGAGCAGTAGCGTACCGTGCCAATCGTTTTTCAACTGCGCGAGCGACCGCGCCACCCCGAGCATCACGGTCATGTGAATATCGTGACCGCACGCGTGCATCACGCCAACTTCCTGCCCGTTTTCCCCCATCGCGCGCGCAGCGCTGGCATACGGCAACCCGGTCTGCTCGGTAACCGGCAGCGCGTCCATGTCGGTGCGAATCAGCAGCGTCGGCCCGCTGCCGTTGTGCATCACCGCGACGATGCCGTAAGCGGCGCCGCCATCGGCGTACTTGCCAACGTGTTCCGTTACCTCATAACCGGCACGGCGCAGTTCGCCCGCCAGAAACGCCGACGTCTTTTCCTCGTGGCGCGATAGCTCTGGATGGCGATGCAGATCTTCGTAAGTGGCGACCAGCCCGGGAATCTGCGGCCGGACGACCGCTTCCAGGTTCTGCCCGCGCCCGGACGAAACGAGCAGGCAGGCACTCACGGCAGCAAGGGCGAATCTCATCACTCAACTCTAACTTGATCCGGCAACTTAGGCACAAGCGACTGAATGACAGTCAGCGCGATCAGATACGCCGATCCGGCAATCACAAACAAAGGCCCGTAGAAGCGGTGGGAAAAATCAAGCCACGCCCCGATCGCCGGTGCGGCCAGCATCCCGCCCACCGCGCCTCCCAATCCGCCCAGCCCCACGATCGAGCCCACCGCGCGCCCCGGCGCCGTGTCGGAAACCAGCGTGTACAAGTTCGCCGACCACCCCTGATGCCCGGCCGCGGCCAGCGCGATCAACGCCACGCTCAGCCACATCCTCGGTCCCGCCGCCATCACGCCCATCACGGGCAGCGTCGCGCACGCGCAAACGAAAAGCGCCGTCTTGCGCGCCCGGTTCAGGTTCCAGCCTCGCGCCATCAGTCTCGCCGGAAGCCATCCGCCCAACACAGACCCGACATCGGCCGCCAGATACACCGCCACCAGCGGCGGCCCGAGCGATGTAAGTCGCAGCCCGTAGCGCGCGCTCAAGAACGCCGGAAGCCAGAACAGGTAGAACCACCACACCGGATCCGTCAGGAACTTGCCGAGAAGAAAAGCCCACGCCGGCCGTGTCGTGATCACCTTGGCATAGCCTGGCGCCGGAGCCTCAGCCGCCTTCGCATCTACCCACGGCCGCTCTTCCGCGCTCGGATGCCGGTACCAGGAGAGCCAGACAACCAGCCAGATCACCTCCAGAGCGCCCGTGCCCAGAAACGCGGCCCGCCAGCCGAAGTACGCCGCCAGCATTGGTACCGTGAGCGGCGCAAGGATCGCCCCGAGGTTCGACCCGCTATTGAAAACGCCCGTGGCGAACGCACGGTCCTTCGGCGGAAACCAGTCCGCCACCGCCTTCACCGCCGAAGGGAAATTCCCCGATTCGCCCAGCCCCAGCCCGAATCGCGCCGCCGCAAACTGCACCGTCGAGCGCGCCAGCGCGTGGGACATCGCCGCCGCGCTCCACACCGCTACTGCCAGCGCGTAGCCGATCCGCGTGCCCAGCCAGTCCACCACCCGGCCCGCCACCGGCATCATCACCGCGTACGCAAGCTGAAAGCAGAAGACAATCCAACCGTAGTCGGCTTCCGTCCAGTGCAGTTCCGCTCCGATGACCGGCTTCAGCAGCCCCAGCACCTGGCGGTCCATGTAG
>JAJYKC010000291.1 GCA_021788955.1 Acidobacteriota bacterium | reverse complement strand
CCGCTCTGGCGCACCGCGGACGTCTTCACGCCGGGCCTCGCCGCCGGCCACGCCATCGGCCGCCTCGGTTGCTTCGCCGCGGGCTGCTGCTGGGGCGTGCCCACGCATCTGCCGTGGGCCGTGACGTTCCGCAACACGCTCGCCACCACCGGCGTTCCGCTCGGCGTCCCGCTGCATCCCACGCAGCTTTACGAATCTCTTGTCAACGCTGCAATCTTTGCGTTCCTTTGGTACAAGGTTCTCCGGCCGCACGCCGAAGGCGAAGTGATCGGATGGTACCTGCTGCTCTATTCCACCGCGCGATTCCTCATCGAGTTCCTCCGCTTCCACGAGCAGCCGCTCGAAGCCGGCCTCTCGCTCACGCAGTGGATCTCGCTTGCGACGCTGGCGCTGGGGCTCTGGCTTCTCCGCCCGCGAGCCCCGCGCACCCGGACCGCCTGATCCGGTCCGCTACTGCTGCACGCAGCCGGAGACGCTGTTGCTCCACTCCTCCTGAAGCTGCCACTTGCTCTTGGTCAGGTCCACGCATTTCGAGAACTGCCACGCGCATTTGTCGCCGATCTCGGAACCGCTCGAGTCGTACCACGCGGTGCCATCAGGGTCCGTGATTGCCTCGGAAAGCTCGTGCGAAAGCACGTTCGCGATGCTGTCAGTGCCCGCGCTCGTGGTGTTGCACGTCAACTGCGGGTCGTTGCATCCGGAAACTCCGGTCGTGTTCGGCATATACGCAAACTGAATCTCCGTGCCGTTGTACGAACCCCAGGAGTGCCACGCGCAATAGTTCACGCCGCTCGGGAAGGTCGAGGTCAGCACCACGTAGATCGCGTTCGCATCGAGCGGCAGATTCCGGGCCGCGATCTGACTGGTGACTTCGTTCATGATTGTCGACGTCTTCGGACCATGGCTCGGCGGCGTGCTGGAGTCGGACACCGACGTGCCGAACGCCCAGGACAATTTAGTGGCCCCTCTCATGTACTGCGGGAAGATGTCGCCTTGAAATTTCGAACCTTGAAGGTCGGTCGCCAGCGCGACCAAGCCCGTCGGCGCGTCGCTCGGCCACGCACTCTGGTCGCCCCACCAGATGTAGTAGATCGTCGTGGCCGGAAGAATCGTACGCCGTGATCGATGAGGTTCTTCACTCCGCCGCCCCCTGGCTTGCCGTGGCCGGCGTGGTGAGGCAACTGACTTAGCGGCACACCCCGCTGCAGCGTGCCGCCAACAGCATCCGCCGGAATTCCCTGCAAACCGCTTTGTTGAGATTGCGCAAGAGCGGGCGCCGCACACAGTGCCAAAGCGCCAACCAGCCCCGCGATTGCATTCGGCGCGGAAATCTTCATCTGCTCCTCCTTCGATCGCGGCTTGCCGGCCGGTGGCGGCCGCACATGAGCCGATCAGGCAGATCTTATCACTCGACGAAGCACAAAAATACTCCCAGACCCGCACCGCCCGGCGGTAAGTTATCCTTGGTTCCATCGCCGTGAAAGGGACTTCCATGCTGCCGAAACGTCTGCTGTGCCTGTTGTGCCTGACCTCGGTCCTCTCAATC
This sequence comes from Acidobacteriota bacterium, assembly GCA_021788955.1. The sequence goes on along the minus strand of JAJYKC010000291.1, from coordinate 3,290 downwards.
GCCCAACCCGCGGTTTCATCGCCGGTCGCCTCCATCCAGAACTACATCAAGCAAAACTGGAAGACGCTCGAACGCTCGGACCGCGACCTCGCCAAAGCCGCGGTGGACCCCAAATTCAAACCGCTGCCCAACGGAAGGTGGCCCGTTTACGTCCCCGCCGGCGAGGATCTGGCCGCCATCGAGGCCCGCGTGAAGCGAGACATGTCGCCCGCCGACTTCGCCAAAATCGAACTGCGCCGCCTGCCCGCCAACGGCGAAGATCCCGACGTGCAGGGGCTGCTCTACCTCCCCAAACCCTACGTCGTTCCCGGCGGCCGCTTCAACGAAATGTATGGCTGGGATAGTTTCTTCATCCAGCTCGGCCTGCTCCGCGACGGCGAAATCCCACTCGCCAAAGACATGGCCGATAACTTCCTCTATGAAATCGCCAACTACGGCAAAATCCTCAACGCCAACCGCACTTACTACATCCACCGCTCCCAGCCGCCGTTCCTCACTGAGATGTTACTCAACGTCTACCGCAAGACCGGCGACAAGGCCTGGCTCGCCGCCTCGATTCCGCAGATCGAGAAATACTACCGCTTCTGGATTACGCCCCCGCACCTCACGCCGGAAACCGGCCTCGAACGCTACTACGACACCGGAAAAGGCCCCGCGCCCGAAGCCGTATCGGCTGAGCTGAACGAAAAAGGGCAGAACGAATTCGAAACCATCCGCGAATACTTCCGCACGCACACCATCACCGACTACGACATTAGTCAGTATTACAACAAGAGTACGAACCAACTAACTCCGCTGTTCTACACCGCCGACCGCTCCATGCGCGAAAGCGGCTTCGATCCTTCCAACCGCTTCGGCCCCTTCAACGCCGACATCATCCACTACGACCCTGTCTGCCTGAATTCGCTGCTCTACCGGATGGAAGAGCAGACCGCCGAAATTCTCACCATCGTTGGCCGCGCCTCGGAAGCCGGAGAGTGGAAGGAGCGCGCCCGCGTCCGCGGCGAGCGCATCCGCAAGTTACTTTGGGACGACAAAGACGGCCTCTTCTACGACTACAACTTCGTAACTAAAAAGCTGCGCCCTTATCCGTACTTGACCACTTACTACCCGCTCTGGGCCGGCATCGCAACCAAGGAACAGGCACGGCGCACGGTGGAGAACTTATCCAAATTCGAAGCTCCCGGCGGCCTGATGACGAGCACGCTCCGCACCGGTGAGCAGTGGGACGCTCCCTATGGCTGGGCGCCCATCGAACTGATCGCCCTCCAGGGCCTGCTCCGCTACGGCTACACCGCCGACGCCGACCGCGTCAGCCTGAAATTCCTCACCATGGTTCTGACGGAGTATCTCCGCACGGGGACCATCGTGGAGAAATACGACGTCGTCCAAGGCGGCGCCAACCTCGCCGGCGGCATCCGCTTCGGCTACCTCGCGAACCAGATCGGCTTCGGCTGGACCAACGCGGCCTTCACCACTCTCTACGACGCCCTCCCGGCGGCAGATAAGGCCAAGCTCAACGCGGTAAAGGCGCCCCAGCGCAAGCCGAACCCTTGACCGTCCAGGAGAATTAAGCCTCTGCGTTTACTCCAGGGGCGCGAAGAACTGAAGCTACCGCGCCTGGGAGAAGTCCGCAAGCGAATCGCGACCGGAAGCGTCGAAGCCGACCGAGTCGCGTTCGGTTTCGGCAAGCAAATCTTCGCCAAATTCCGCAAGGGAAACAGTCAACGGAAACGCGCCAGGGGATAAAGCGCTTCGTCCTCACTCCAAGCGCGCGAAGAATCCCGGCATCGGACATCTGCGGGTGGAGTTGGCCGATCGGTGGCACCGTTTCTTCGCGGTCTACCCGTACTTGATCGTCTACGGTGACGAAACCAAGCCACTTCAGATTGTGCATGTCCTTTACGCCGCGCGTGATTTCAAAGCCATGCTGGGGCTGCCTTCGGAGGAACCGTAGCGAACGGCAGGAAGGAATTCAGCCGGTCCGGCATCTCACGTCGTTGCTAAGGCGAGATTCTGGGCTAGTCAAAACGTCCGGACACTAACGGCTTCGCTGTCTTGAACGCGGCGGCCTGGTAGCGCTTCGAGCGCGGCCTTCCCGCCTCGTGTGAGGAGGCAGGAGCTCAGTTAGTTATTTGCTCGCCTGCAAGGCCGCTGGTTCGTCGACGGCGCTCCACACGGACTGCGCAACGAAATTGCTCGCCCGCAGCAAAGAATCTAACTTTCCCGCGTCGGTCCACCAACCCTCCAGATGATGGAACGTCATAGCGCCCTCGTGGATATAGGCGTTGGTGACGCCGGTGATCTCCAGCTCCCCACGGCGGCCAGGATGAGGTTGTCGGCCAGGATCACGCACAATGTCGAGCCGTCGGCGAAATGCTCCGCCAACCCCAGCGCATCCGCAATCCCGCTTTCTCCTTCCTGGTAGGTAAAATCAAGGTGCGTCAGGCAATATTCTTTCCCGTTGGCCAGCAGGCGCAAGAAATCGCCCGCACTCCGCCCGCCGGTCACGATCAGGATGTCATGGATGCCTGCGTCCACCAGCGTCCGGATCGGGTAGTAAATCACCTACCTGTCATAAATAGGCGGAAGGTGCTTATTGGTGATCTTCGTGAGCGGGAACACACGGCTGCCGGTGGCCCGCGAGAACGACGCCTTTCATATCATGGCTGCAATAGAGCGATAACTCAATTGTGTGATACTTTTGCCACCTTCGTCTTCTCGTGCGGCGCGTAGTCGGGATTCGGGGGCTCAATATCATTGAGGCGGCGGACCATGTGATCGATGCTTTCCCGTAGCCGCACTTCGTCCATGCTCAACGCTACGCGTATCCGGTGAATCAGTTCATATGTGGCTGAATTCGGGTCCGTCGTATTTAGGCGTAACTCCAACTCATGCGACAAAGTGACGGCCTCAGACAGGCGACGCCGTTGTGCGCGGATTTGCCGCCACACATACACAATATAGAGGCGCTTCAGATCATTCGAGTCATCGGACCCGGTCTGTGAGTGCGACAATTCATTGCTGGCCAACATTTGCAACACCACTTGTGAGGGCGACAAACTGGACATTTCCGCTGTTACACTCCGTCATCCGATCATCTTCTGATACCGTTCAGGATCGCGACCGGGACACCACGTTTCCGGCAGCGAAAGAAATAGAGAGCGAGCAGAGCGCCTGAAGCCTCCAGGGACATGCTTCTGCGGCAATTTGTGGGGGCAGAGTTAAACATCAGCCAGGCTTTCTTCGTAATCTGTTTGGTGGTGCGGGCCGGAAGTGCAGCGGGAGGC
>JAJYKC010000290.1 GCA_021788955.1 Acidobacteriota bacterium | reverse complement strand
CGGTCGCTCAAGGCGAGGGAGTACATCTGCCGGAACAATTCGCCCCGAACTTGTTTTAGCAGCGGGGCGCTGAGGGAGCCCATGCCGCGCGGCGAGGACATCCAGCCTGTCTTGCCGTCCGAGTAAACGCTCTGCTTGCCGAAGGGGAGGACGAGGTCCTGGCGCATGGCGTCCGGAGCGACGAAGGCGTTGTTCTGGTGCATGGTCATGGGCGGGCCGCCGGTCGAGATTTTCACCTCTGCCTCATAGGACGTATCCTTGACGGCGGCGAGTTTCGACTCGCCCCCGAGCGCGGTTTGCATGCGCGCGAGCAGCGCCTTGCCTTCGGCCAGTGTCGCGGCGGAGGATTTCGCGGTTTCGGCTTTGGGCTCGGGGATGGTGAGGTCGATCGGCTGGATCGGGATGCCGAGTTTCGAGAGCGGAGTACCGAAGTCTTTCGGGTTGCCGACGGCGACGATGGTGAACTGGTCCGCGGTGAAGTATTGCTTTGCCACGCGGAGCACATCGGCGCGGGTTACGTTGGCAACGGCCTTCTGGTATTCGAAGATGAAGTCGCGCGGGTAGCCGAAGTACTCGTAGGTGAGCATGCGGTTGAGCGTCTTGCTCGGGCGGTCGAAGGCGAATACGAAGCTGTTGAGCACGGCGCCCTTGGCCTCGTCGAGTTCCTGCTGGGTGACCTCGGCGGTGCGCATCTTCTGGACCTCGGCCTGGACGGCGGCCAGCGTTGCTTCGGTGTCTTTGGACTGCGTGCTGCCGGAGATGCGGAAGAGGCCGGGGTGGTCGTAGTTTGCGCCCCAACTGGCGCCGATCGAGTAGGCGTAGCCGAGGCGGGTGCGGACCTGCATGAACAGCCGGCTGAAGAAGCCTCCGCCGAGGATGTCGCTGGCGACCGAGAGCGCCGGAAAATCCTTGTCGCGGAGTTCGCCGCCGAGCAGGCCGATCTGGAAAAAGGTCTGGGCGACGTCATCCTTGCTGGCGAGGAAGATGCCGGGCATGGGCTTCGCGGCGACCTTCGGGAAGGGTGGAACGGGGTCCTGTTTCACGGTCCAATCGGCGAAGAGTTTTTCGAGCTGGGCTTTCATGCCGGCCGCAGAGAAATCGCCGTAGACGGCGAGCATGACGTTCGACGGGAAGAAGTAGCGGCTATAGAAAGCCTGGACGTCGGAGCGGTGGATTTCGTCGATGTCGGAGTAGTTGATGTCCCAGCCGTAGGGAGTGTTTTTGCCGTAGACGGTGTTGGCGAACTCGCGGTCTGCGATGCCGGAAGCGTCGTCATTGCGGCGGGCGATGGCGCTGCGCCACTGGGTTTTGGCGAGGTCGAGTTTGTCCTGGCGGAGGCCGGGTTGGGTGAGCACGTCATGGAAGACGCCGAGCACCTCGGCGGTGTTTTCCTTGAGGCAGTTGAAGGAGACCGAGCCCGACGTCTCGCCGATGCCGCTTTCCACGGACGCGGCGACGTCTTCGAGTTCGACGTCCAACTGATCGCCGGTTTTGGATTTCGTGCCGCCGCTGCGGATGAGGCCACCGGTGATGTCAGCAAGGCCGTGCTTATCCGGCGGGTCGAATAAGTTGCCGGTGCGGACGAGCGCGAAACCACTTACCAAGGGAAGCTCGTGGTCTTCGAGTAAGTAGACCTTCATGCCGTTGGGCAGGGTGAAGGTTTCGGGCTTGGGAAGCACGATCTGCTTCAGCGGGGGATACTTCAGGTCCTTATAAGAAGGCAGCGAAGCAGAGGGCTTCGCGGCGGGTTTGGGCGTCTGGGCCGCGGCGGGAATGAGGGCGGCGGCGAGGGTGAGCAGGAGAATGTTTTTCACTTGGCGCCTCCAGCCTGCGCGGAAGCGCTCTTGGGCGGTTCGATATAGGCGACGGTTCGCGAGTCGTCGACCAGGTAAACTTTCGCGACGCGCTGGACATCGGCGGCGGTGACTTTGTCGATGTCGTCGATTTCAGTGAATAGCTTGTGCCAGTCGCCGTAGAAGCCGTAGTAGGAAGCCATCTGGTTGGCCAGGCCGGAGTTGCTGTCAAGCTGGCGGATGAGGGAAGCGCGGACCTTCGTTTTGACGCGCTTGAGGGCTTCTTCATCCACGCCCTTCGATTTGACGCGCTCGATGATATCCAGGCAGGCCTTTTCGTTTTCGTCGATGGTGTGGCCGAGGTTGGGGACGATGTAGAAGACGAACAGGGTTGGGTACTTGCCGCCGGGGAAACTGGGGGCGGCGAAGGCGCCGAGGGCGAGTTTCTTGTCGCGGACGAGTTCCTCGTAGAGCAGCGAGGTGCGCCCGCCGGAGAGGATCTGGCCGAGGACTTCGAGAGCGGCGTCGTCGGGGGAGTAACTGTCGCTCCGTTTGTAGGCGAAGGCGATGAGGGGTTGAGACACGGCGTCGACGCGGACGCGCTTCTCGCCGGTCTGTTTCGGCTCGACGGTGGTGACGACGGGCGGCGGCGGTCCGCCGGCGACGCGGGAGAAGTATCTTGTGGCGAGGGCCTTGACCTGCGCGGGGTAGGCGTCACCGGCGATGCCGATGGTGATGTTGGAGGCGGCGTAGTAGGTCTTGTAGAACTCCTTGGCTTCGCCGAGGCGGAGATTATCAATGTCGGACGACCATCCGCCGGCGGGAACGCGATAGGGATGCGCTTCGAAAGCGGTGGCGAGGAGTACTTCGACCAGGTGGCCCTGCGGGCTCGATTCGACGCGCATGCGGCGCTCTTCGCGGACCACGTCGCGCTCCTTATAGAACTCGCGGAAGACGGGGTCGTAGAAGCGGTCGGACTCGAGGTTGAACCAGAGTTCGAGGCGATTGGAGGGCAGGCTGTAGAAGTATTCGGTGGAATCCTCAGCGGTTTCGGCGTTGAGGCCTTCGCCGCCGTTTTCTTCGATGATGCGCGGATACTCGTTGGGGATGACGTAGGACTCGGCCTTGGCCATCGCGGCTTTTAACTGGGTTTGGAGCTCGGCGAGCTTTTTGGGGTCGGCACGGAAGGCTTTGTCGCGCTCGGCGTCGTAGGCGTCGTAGATGCGCTCGACCTCCGCCATGGCTTGCTTTTCGGCCGGGTAGTTTTTCGTGCCGATGGTGGAAGTGCCTTTGAAGGCCATGTGTTCGAACATGTGGGCGAGGCCGGTTTCACCGCCGGGATCGTCGACCGAGCCGGCGTTGACATAGGTGTGGAAGCTGACCACCGGCGCGTCATGTCGTTCGACGAGGATGAAGTGCATGCCGTTGGGGAGGCTGAACTCGGTGACGCGCTTTTCAAATTCTTTGAGCGACTGGGCGCTGAGGGTTGCGGCGGCGAGGATGAGGAACGCGGCGCACCGCCAACAGGGGCGAAGGAAGCAATACATATCAGTCTTCCCTGATTGTAACGGGAGGGCGTGGGCTGGTCGCAGGGCCGCGATAGGATAGACGAGGTGAAAACGATGAGAGCAGGCACGTGGGTACTTCTTTTCGCGGCGGGCGTGAGCGCGTTCGCACAGACGCATTGGGTGGGAACGTGGGCGGCTAGTCCGGCGCCGCAGCTTCCGGAGGCCGCGCAGATGTATGCGTCGAAGTTGATTTTCGCAGACCAGACGATCAGGGAGATTGTGCACACGAGCATCGGAGGAGACACGGTGCGGGTGCGGCTGTCGAACGCTTACGGGGGGCAGATGGTGGAGGTGGGAGCGGCGCACATTGCGGTGCGGGCGAAGGAGGGGAGCATTGTGCCGGGGACGGACCGGGTGCTGAAGTTCGGCGGGCGGAGCGAGGTGTGGTTGTCGACCGATGCGCCGGCGCTGAGCGATCCGCTGAAGCTGGACGTGGCGGCGGGCGGGGACCTGGCGATCAGTATCTATCTGCCGAAGGCGGCGGAGGGCGCGGGGATTCACTACGGGGCGTCGCAGACGAACTACATCGGGAAGGGCGATCAGACAGGTGCGGCGACGATGGAGGGTGCGGAGACGGTGGGGTCGTGGGTGTTTTTGACAGGCGTGGAGGTGCTGGCTCCGGAGAGCGCGTCGGCGGTGGTGACGTTTGGAGATTCGATCACGGACGGGGCGCGGTCGACAGGGAACGCGAATCACCGGTGGCCGGATTATCTGGCGGCGAGGCTGCGGGAGCGGGGCGGGAACGAGGTGGGCGTGCTGAACGCGGGGATCGGCGGGAACCGGGTGCTGCGGGATCCGGCGGACAATATCCGGTTCGGGATGAATGCGCTGGCGCGATTCGACCGGGACGTGTTGTCGCAGGCGGGGGTGAAGTACGTGATTGTGCTCGAAGGGATCAACGATATCGGCCATGCCGGGACTTCGGCGCCGGTGAGGGAAATGCCGACTGCGGAAGATCTGGAGGCGGGGTTGCAGCAGATGATCGAGCGGGCGCACGAGCACGGGATCAAGATCTATGGCGCGACGCTGACACCGTTCGCAGGGACGGCGTTTCCGGGATATTACACTCCGGCGAAGGACGCGATCCGGAAGAAGGTGAACGAATGGATCCGGACGTCGAAGGCTTTCGACGGTGTTGTGGATTTCGACAAAGCGGTGCAGGACCCTGCGAATCCGGACATGATGCTGCCGGTTTATAACGGCGGGGACCATTTGCATCCGGGGGATGCGGGATACCGGGCGATGGCTGGGGCGATCGATTTGGGGTTGTTCCAGTAAGCGGGCGCAGTTCGGGCGAGTGGGTTGCTGGGGCAAGTGGTTTACGCAGCGGCTTTGGCGGGGATGAAGACCGATTCGGGGCGGAAATCGGGATGCAGGAAAGCTTGGGAGGTCTGTTTCGCGTAGGCTTTTGCGGCTCCGAGGTCGGTGCAGCGGGCGGTGTAGCGGTCAATATCAACGAGCGAAAAAACGAAGCC
>JAJYKC010000289.1 GCA_021788955.1 Acidobacteriota bacterium | reverse complement strand
AGCCGGCGCCTGCCGCGGCGGTGGTGATGACGCTGCCTCCGGAACCGCCGAGGACGGCGCGGGCTGGCGCGGGAGTGGGCGCCGGGGTTTGGGCGAGCGAAACCGCGGCGGGCAAAAGCATGGCGGTGAGCAGGGTGCGCATAGTGGGCTCTCCTTCTTATTACTTTAGGCCGGAACGGGCGCCAGGTATCGAGGGGAAAGTGGCAGTGAGGGCCATGTTATTTTTCGATGACGATTTGCTTGATTATGTCACTTGGGTTGACGATCTTGTCGTCCGGCGGTACCTGAAAGAGACTTGCGGGCGGCTCGATGCGCTGGATGTTAGTAAGTTCGTAAGTAGTTTCTCCGAAGCGGGGGTCGGACTGTTTCGTCATGACTACGGCCTGGAGATCGATCGAGTACCAGCGCTCATAGGTGATGACGATGGGCTGTTCGTTGCCGATCTTGCCGGCGGGGATGGTGGTGGTGGTGCGGGCGCCGTCGGCCTGGACGCCCTGGATGACCTGGGAACCGAGGGATTCGGTGTTGGTTGGGAAATCGGCGCTGCGATCGGGCACGCTGACGGCAACTTGCAAGGGCATGGCCACCGGAGCGCCGGAGTCGGGAGTGGGCGCGCTTAGGAAGTGGAACGAGTTCTGGGCCATGGCGGCGCCGCCGCCGGATGTGGGGCCGTCCTGGAACTGAATTACTTGCGGCGCGGGCATTTTGCGGGCGGTGTGGCCGGGCTCAAGGACGTAGTTCACCTGGGCGACGGGATCGTTGATGAAGACGAGCTTTTTCGAGGCGCCGGCGGGAGAGCCGGGGAGGGACTGCTCGCGGCGGGTTCGGCCCATGCTATCGCGGGCGACCTGGGCGGTATCCGTGTTGGTGATGCGATTGCCGTCGGCGAGGGTTTGCGTGCTGGTAGTTACGGCTTGGGCCGTGTAGGGCACGCCGGTTACGGCTTTTCCGTCGAAGCCGAATCCGCCGGTGCGGACGGTTACCTTCATGGCGCCGGGGTTTGGGAAGTCGCGAATGACGGCGCCTTGTTGGTTGGCTCCGGACACCTGGGGAGCGGGGACGGGGGATTGCGCGAGGCACACGGCGATGGGAAGACAGAGGGCGGCGAGGAACGTTCGCATGAGAGACTCTCCTTTTCGTTGGGACAGGAATGGGGACCAGGGTTTCATGAGCGACCTATTTGGACCATGCGACGGGCTGCGGCACCAGGCGGGCGGCGCGCGCGGAGCCGTCTTCGGCGAAGAGAACGTCGGCCTGTACGTTTTCGAACCAGCGATCGGGGCTGACGGGGACGCCGGCTTCGGCAAGCGAGAGGCCGGGGACAACGAGGCGGAAGACCTGGCCGTGTTCGATGGGCGCAGCGGCGGCGGGTCCGCGAATGGCGTAGAAAGTGAGGCGCGAGGCGCGGGCGACGCGGGTGGTCCGGTGCGTGTGAGGCGCGGCGGGCAATGACGCGAGAGCCGGAACGGCGGGCGGGATGGCGAAATGGGCTAAGGGCGGCGCGGGCAGCGGGAGTGGACGGAGGGCTGTGACGTAAAGCGCGAGACATGCGGCGAGGGCGGCGGCCGCGGCGCCTGTGGCTGAGAAGAGAATGCGAACTTTGGTTCGGCGTTGCCGGGAGGCTCGCGCGCGTTGCAACGTGTCGAGGATGCGAGCAGGGGAATCCGATGCTTCGGCGGAGCGGGCGATGTCCTCGCGCAGCGGGAGGAGAAGCGCGCGCCAGTATTTGTCTTGTTCGTTCATGAGGCACACCCGATTTGGGATTTCAGTTTTGAGGCCACCAGGGCGCGCGCGCGGCTGAGGCGCGAGCGAACCGTGCCGACAGGGCAGCCGATGCGGCGGGCGGCCTCTTCGTAACTCAGTTCTTCGAGATCGCAGAGCACGAGCGCTTCGCGATAAAGCTCGGGGAGCGACAGCACGGCCTTGCGGAGAAGATCGGCGGACTCGGCGGAGACGAGTCCGTCGAGGGCGCCGGCCGCGGGTTCGATGGCGTCGTGATCGAGCGTAGGGACGTACCTGCTTTCGCGTTCGGCGGCGCGGCGGACCCAGTTGCGCGCGATGCCGTGGAGAAACGCGTCGAGCGGGCCGCGGTCCGGTTTCCAGGCCGAAGGTTGGCGGAGCAGGGAAAGGAAGACTTCCTGAACGATCTCGTCGGCCGAAGCGGCGCCGCCGGTCATGGCACAGGCGAAGCGGAACAGGGCGGGACGGTGGCGGCGGTAGAGGGCGGTAAACGAGGCTTCGCAGCCGGCCTGGATTCGGGCCAGGAGTTCGGAGTCAGCGAGGCGATCGTGAGAGTTCATCGCGAGGTTGTGGCGTTCAGACTGTATTCGGCACGGGACGCGAAAAGGTTCCTGGAAATTTCATTTCAGCCGGAGCGTGGCGATGGTGGCGCCCCAGCCTCCGGCTTCGAGCGGGGCGTCGGAGAAGGATTCGACGAAGGGCGTGGCGGCGAGGACGGCGCGGACCATTTCGCGATGGACGCCGATGCCGCGGCCGTGGACGATGCGAACGGCTGGGAAGCCGTGGAGACGGGCCTGGTAGAGGAACTCCTCAGTGATGGCGCGGGCGTCGCGCGGAGGGACAGTGTGCAGGTCGAGGGTGTCGGTGATGGGGAGGCGGACCGGTTCGGAGTCCATGAAAGGCGCTCCTGGAGGGTAGGGTAGCAAGGGGGGGACAGGAGACAGAAGCAAGAAGCAAGGAGCAAGAAGTGTGGAGCCGGCGCGGTCTCCTGTTGATTATTGACAGGAAGGGGCGTATGATCCTTGTCAGTTATCGAGAGGAGAGATGAGTAAACCTTCGGACTTGGTGCAGGGGACGCTGGACCTGCTGGTGTTGAAGACGCTCGGTCTCGAGCCGATGCATGGGTGGGGGATTGCGCAGCGGATCCGGCAGACGTCGGGCGAGGTGCTGCAGGTGAACCAGGGGGCTCTGTATCCGGCGCTGCACCGGTTGGAGCAGAACGGGTGGATCCGGGCGAAGTGGGGGGAATCGGAGAACAACCGGCGGGCGCGGTTTTATAGTTTGACTCCGGCGGGGCGGAAGTACCTGGAGCGCGAGGAGGCGAACTGGCGGCGGCTTTCGGCGGCGATTGGGCTGGTTCTGGAGAATTCGTGAGGGTGCGATGAGGTGGCATTACCGGGTGTGGCTGCGGCTGCGGACGATGTTCCGGCGCGGGCGGGTGGAGAGCGAGTTGGGCGAGGAGGTGCGGCTTCACATCGAGAGGATGGCGGAGGAGAATGCGGCGCGGGGGATGGGCGCGGAGGAGGCTCGGCGGGCGGCGATGGTCGAGTTCGGTGGGGTGGAGCAGGTGAAGGAAGAGTGCCGGGATGCGCGGGGCATGCGGTGGTTGGAGGAGGCCTGGCAGGATTTGCGATACACGGTTCGGACGCTCGCGCGGAAACCAGGGTTCACCGCGGTGGTGCTGGCGATGCTTGCGGTGGGCATCGGCGGGACCACGGTGATGTTCACGGTTGTCGACGGCGTGCTGCTGAAGCCGTTGCCGTACCGGGACGCGGCGCGGCTGGTGAGTGTGACGGGGCGGCAGACGGCGTTGCGCAGCGACCTCGAGTATCTGGCGTATCCGGATTTCCTGGATTTCCGGCGGATGTCGCGGTCGACTGCATTTTCCGGCTGGGTGTACAACAGCGGGACGTTGAGCAAGCCGGGCGACGCCGAGTACGAGCAGCAGTTCGAGATCACGCACGATGTGTTTTCGGTGCTGGGCGTGAAGCCGATCCAGGGGCGCGAGTTTTTTGCGGAGGAGGACAGGCCGGGCGGGGCGCCGGTGGCGATTCTGGGTTACGGGTTGTGGCGGCGGCACTTTGGCGGAAGCCCGGGCGCGGTGGGATCGAGGCTGGTGCTCGATGGGAAGGAATATACGATTGTCGGGATTGCGCCGCCTGGGCTGGAACTCGACGGGGAAGGCGATGTGTACACGCCGCTGGGGCAGGACACGGCCGCGTATTTGAAGACGCGCGTGGCGCATCCGGTGCGAGTGCTGGGGCGGCTGCGAACGGGGGCGACGCTCGATGGGGCGCGGGCCGAGATTGCGTTGATCGGAAGGGACCTGGCGAAGCAGTATCCGGATACGAACGGGGAGCGCGTGTTCCGAGTGGAGCGGCTTCGCGTGGATGTAAGCGACGTGCGAGCGGCGCTGTGGCTGTTGCTGGGCGCGGTGGGGCTGGTGCTTCTGGTTGCGTGCGTGAACGTGGCCAGCCTGATGCTGGTGCGGGCGGTTTCGCGGGAGCGGGAGATGGCGATGCGGGCGGCGCTGGGCGCGGGCCGGCTTCGGTTGCTGCGGCATTGTCTGACGGAGAGCGCGGTGCTGTCGCTGGGCGGCGGCGCGCTTGGCGTGGCGCTGGCGGCAGTTGGGGTGAAGCCGTTCTTGCGGTTCTGGCCCGGCGAGTTGCCTCGGGCGAATGAGGTGCAGCTTGACGGGCGAGTGCTCGCGTTCGCGGTGGCGGTGTCAATTGCGAGCGGGTTGCTGTTCGGGTTGGCCCCGGCGCTGCGGCTGCCGGTGCGGGAGCTCGAGCAGGCGTTACGGTCGGGCGCGCGGAGCGCGGCGGGAAGCGGCCGGCGGGTTCATGCGGCGTTTGTGATTTCCGAGATCGCGCTGGCGGCGGTGCTGCTGGTTTCGGCGGGCGCTTTGGGCAGGACGCTGCTGAAGCTCTCGCAGCTCGACCCTGGGGTGAAGGTGGGAAATGTGCTGACGGCTCGCGTGGCGCTTTCGCCGTCGGTACTGCCACATCCTGGACGGATTCGCGCGGGGTGGGACGACCTGCTGGGACGCGCCCGGCGGGTGCCCCGGGTTGGGAGCGCGGCGGCGGTGGGTACGGTGCCGCTGCGGGAAGGACACAAC
>JAJYKC010000288.1 GCA_021788955.1 Acidobacteriota bacterium | reverse complement strand
CGACATTGCGGACGGAGCTGCGACAGGCTCTGGATGCCTACTTCGGCGCGGGCGCGGTGGCGGTGGAACTGGATCCGGACCTGACTGCCAAGGCAGCGGCTGGCGCTGCGCGCCACCCTGGCCCGCGACCCGAGGGCGCAGAGCCTCTTCGACCAGCTGTTTCCGTGGCTGTTCGCCGCCGGCAGCGAGCTTCCGGCTGACCCAGGGGCCGAGGTGCTCCCGGCCGGCCAAGGAGGGCAGGTACCAAGCCAGGGTGGCCGGGACAGAGGAGAGGCGTTGCCTGAGTTCATCCCGGCGGCCAGCGATCTCACGGCGGCGGGCACCGAGTCCGTGCCGCAGCAGGAGGGAGACTGGCGCTACCACGCCTGGGCCGCCTCCTTCCTGGCCTGGGCCGACCGCTTCGGCGGCGGCCGGGCCGAGGTGGGCCGCCGCCTCGATCTGAGAAGGACGCTCCGACACAGCCTCGCCACCGGCGGCGACCCGGTGACACTGGTCTGGAAGCGGCGTCCGGTGCGGCGCCAGTCGCTGGTATTGCTCGATGCCTCCCGCTCCATGCGGCCCTGGGCGGAGTCGGGGCTCCAGCTGGCGAGGGCCATGTCCCGCCGCCGCGCCGTGCTATCTTCCGTCTCCCGCTCTACGTTCAGCGGACCCGCGAACCCAAGCGAGGCGAGTTCCCCTACAAACGCCGGAATATTCACCGCGCCCTCGCCCAGCGGCGCCTCGTGGCCCAGCGCGCCCGGCGGCAACGAAGGCGGCCACAACCCGTCCTTCAAATGAACCGACAGCAGCCTCGCCGCCAGTATCCGCAGCGCCGCCAGCGGCTGCCCCGACCCGTACAGAATCATATTCGCCGGGTCGAAGTTCACCCCCACGTTCACCCGCTCCACTTCATCCAGAAACGCCAGCAGCGCCGTCGCTGATTCCTGCCCCGTCTCGAGCGCAAACGTTTGCTCGTACTTCGCGCAGTGGTCCGCCACCGCGCGCACGGCCGCGAGTGCCCGCCCGTATCGCTCGTCCTTCCGGTCCGCCGGAATGCACCCGACATGACACGCGATCGAACCCACTCCAAGTTTCGCCGCGAAATCGCTCAGCGCCAGCGTGCGCGCCACCCTCTCCTTATGCGTCGCCGGCGGCACGAATCCCACCGTCGCCTCCACCGTCGGAATATCCACGTAGCTCTCTCCCGCGTAGGCCGCAAACAGTGTCACAAGCGTGAACTCGTGCGAAGCAAGGTCTTCGCGCCACCGCAGCGCGTTTTCCTCATTCAGCGCGTAGGTCGGTTCAAAGCCGAGTTGCCCGCACCTCACCCCCAAAGCCGCGACCGTCTCGATCGGATCGCGTTCGGCCCAAAACATAACGCCTGGTTCGCGTGGCTTCAGATTTGGCATACCATCTCCTGTCCGCCCTGGATCCGCGACGCCCGCGCCAGCATCGCCAGGCGCACCGCGCGGGCCGAATCCTCCGGCATGCACCGCTCCGGCTGCGTCCCCGTCCGGCAGCAGTCGAGGAAATAAGCGATCTCGGTCGCGTACGCATTCTCATCCGGCACAGCCAGTTTCTCCGCCTTCGCTCCGCGGTACAGCGTGACGTCGCTGGCGTACTCCAGCACGCCGCGGTCGAACACCGCCGTGTAGCCGGCCCGGAACGGATATTCGATCCGCCCTCGCCACCCCCCCGACACCGAGCAGATCACCCCGCCCGGATACAGCAGTCCCGCGTCCAGTACATCGATGCCGTGCCCCGCGTCCGCATACCCCCGCGCGCGAATCGCCGCCGGCGGCCCGAGCAGGCTGAGCGCGATGTCGAAATCGTGTATCAGCAGATCCACCGCCGCCCCGCCCGTCTGATTCGGATCCGCGAACCACTCCGACCACGTTGGCGCCGCACACGCCCGGTGCAGCGACAGAGCCCGCAACCGCCCCAGTTCCCCCGACGACGCAACCGCCCGCAGCGGATCGTACGCCGGATGAAACCGCAACACGTGCGCCGCCATCAACACCCGCCCGGAAAGCTGCGCCGCTTCGAGCATCGCGTCGAGGTCGTGCTCGGTCAATGCCATCGGCTTCTCCACCAGCACGTGCTTCCCATGCTTGAGCCCCGCCAGCGCCGCCGAAGCGTGCATCGGAGTCGGCAGACAAATGTCGATCGCGTCAATCGACGGGTCTTCGTACAGCCCGTCCGGCGAGGGCAGAATGCGAGTATTCGACAAATCGAGCGACTCAGCGCCCGTGTCCAGATTGCCCTGCGCGCGCCGCGTGGCATTCAAAGTCACGAGGGCCGCGAGCTTGGCGCCGGGAAGTTTTTTGATGGCCGCGGCGTGCGTGGCGCCCATGAATCCGAAGCCGAGGACGGCGATGTTCAATCCAGTATGGTAGCGCTTGGCCGCGCGCCGCACCCGCCGCGCCGCTACTGGATGTTCATGTCCACCACGTCGAACGTAAACCGCTCCGGCGGCAGCGACGAAACCGGCTCCGGACTCAGGTGCGCCCACGTCTGATAAGCCGTGTTCGCCAGCGTCGAGTTCAGGTAGAACAGGAACTGATTCGAGAAGCACGAAATCGGCGGGGGCTGCCGGAACGTCAGCCGCGTCCCCACTGCCGTCCCAATGCCGACCTCCGGCTTCGGATGCATCTTGTCCTCCAGAAGCTGCACGAAGCTCGATCGCCCCGCGTGCGGCCACAGGTCCGCCCGCAGCAGATTCCGCAGCTCCATTCGCGACCCGAACGTGATCTCGCACTGCCGGATCCATTCCAGAATCGAATCGCCCCACCGCCAGTGCGTCACGAACCCCAGGTACTGATCCACCAGGTTGATCGCCAGGTCCATTCGCCGGCGCTCGGCATCGTCCATCGACGTCGGAATCGTCTCCGCCATCATGTCCTCTGCCTCGATGATGTTGTTGGCCATGCCCACCACGCGGTCCAACCGCTTCACGTTGGGCGCGCTGTGCACAAGAAGGGGCGGAAGCTCGTGAGTCTTGTCTCCGGGCACCTCGACAAAACGCCTTTCGCCTACGATATCCATCGTTCGCCTCTTTCCTTTCTCATCGACGACGAAGTCGGAATCACTCGTATCTCCGCAACATAATAGATGCGCCCTGTCAATTGCAAGTTCCCTCGTCCCGGCACGCCCCGCGGGGCGGGGAAGCCGCCCGCCCGTTCCTGCTATCATGCGGCTCGATGACCGAATATTCCATCGGCGTGGACCTCGGTGGCACCAACCTGCGCGCCGCCGCCGTCAGCCGCGAAGGCAAAATGCTCGGCAAAATCGCCGGACGCAGCGAACTGCAGGCCGGCCGCGACGCAGTCCTCCTCGATATCGTCTCCGCCATCAAGCGCCTCATCGAGCAAAACACCGATCGCAAACTCATCGGCGTCGGCATGGGCGTCCCCGGCTTCATCCGCTTCGAGGAAGGCGTCATCGTCGGTTCCAACAACCTACCCGATTTCGAAGACTTCCCCATCCGCGACGAGATCGAGCGCCTCCTCGGCGAAAAGCTCATCCTCGAAAACGACGCCAACGCCGCCGCCCTCGGCGAAAAGTGGATCGGCGCCGGCCGCGACGTCGACGATCTCGTCATGCTCACCCTCGGCACCGGCATCGGCGGCGGCATCATCTCCCACGGCAAAATCCTCCGCGGCTACCTCGGCATGGCCGGCGAAATCGGGCACATCACCGTCATGGCCGACGGCAACCCCTGCGGCTGCGGCAACCGCGGCTGCCTCGAAAAACACGCCTCCGCCACCGCCATCGTCGCCATGGCCAAACTCCTCCACCTGGGCGACGGCATCTCGAGCGAAGGCGTCTATAAACTCGCCGTCGAAGGCAACGTTCGCGCCCTCATGATCTTCACCGCCGTCGGCGAAGCCCTCGGCATCGCCCTCGCCGGCTTAATCAATATCTTCAACTACCCCCTCTACTTACTCAGCGGCGGACCCCTCCCCGCCTGGGACTTATTCGCTCCCCACATGATGCACGAAGTCGAAAAACGCTCCTACACCTTCCGCGAAGCCAAAACCAGAATCGAAAAAGCCGCACTCGGCAACGAAGCCGGCCTCTACGGCGCTGCCTACCTGCCCTTCCAGGCGCAGGAAGACGCAAAACACTAACGGAGGACAAACTCGTGTACTGGATGGGAATTGACGTAGGCACCGGCGGGACCCGGGCGCTCCTGGTGGATGAACACGGCCGCGTCCGCCACACCGCAATGCACGCCCACGAAGACATGCGCATGGAAAAGCCGCTCTGGGCCGAACAGGACCCCGACGACTGGTGGGCCGCCGCGCAGGCCGCCGTACGCGCCGTGCTCAAAAAGGCCCACTCGACCGGCGACGACATCCGCGGCATCGGTCTCAGCGTCCAGATGGACGGCCTCACCTTATTGGACGTTGACAACCGCGTCATCCGCCCCTCCCTCATCTGGTGCGACCAGCGCAGCCAGGCGCAGGTCGACGGCATCAACGCGATCGTCGGCGTCGGCGGCATGCTCGAAGCCACCGCCAACCCCGTCCTCACGGGCTTCACCCTCCCCAAACTCCTCTGGGTCCGCGACAACGAACCCTCTAACTACGCCCGCATCCGCCACGTCCTCCTGCCAAAGGACTACGTCCGCTTCGGCCTAACCGGCGAATATGCCAGCGATGTAAGTGACGCCTCCGGCACCGCTCTGTTTAACGTCGTCAATCGCCAGTGGGCGCTCGATCTTGCCACTAAGTTAGGCGTCGACTCGGCCATTCTGCCCCGCGTCTACGAATCGGACCAGGTTACCGGCCATGTCACAAAGCAGGCCGCCGAATCCACCGGCCTCAAACCCGGAACCCCCGTCGTAGCCGGCGCCGGTGACCAGGCCGCCAGCGCCATCGGT
>JAJYKC010000287.1 GCA_021788955.1 Acidobacteriota bacterium | reverse complement strand
GACTGTGGCCATGGAACTCGACCCGTTCGACTCGAGGATGTCGCTTACCACACGCAGCGTGTAGGGGAAGCTCTTCTCGTCCGGAATCACGGCGCTCAGCGAACGCTCAGCGAGGGCGCCATGCCCGATTTCGCGCCGTCCCGGACCGCGGAGGAAACCTACCTCTCCGACGCTGAACGGCGGGAAGTTGTAGTGCAGCATGAAGCGCTTGGTGGTTTCAGCAGGGTCGAACATTTCGATCCGCTGCTCGTCTTCCTTTGTCCCAAGCGTGCACGTGACCAGCGCCTGCGTTTCGCCACGGGTAAATAGCGACGAGCCGTGCGTCCGTGGTAGTACGCCCGCTTCTACGTCGATCTGCCGGATCTGGTCGAACTGGCGCCCGTCCGGACGGCGGCGGCGCAACAGCATCTCGTCGCGGAAAATCCGCTCTTTTAGCGTGTCGAACAACTTGCCGGCTTCCGACTGCTGTTCTTCTTCGGCGAACAGGGCGACCGCTTTGGCCTTGACCTCATCCACCTTGTGGTAGCTCGCGAGCTTCGGGTGCTTTTCCGTGTTGAGCGCGTCGGTCAACTCTTCGCGTACCGCCGCTTCGATCTGCCGGTACATCGCGTCGTTTACCGGCGGCGCAATGAATTCGCGCTTGGGCTTTCCGGCTTTGGCTACGAGTTCGAGAATGCCGGCCGAGATCTTCTTGCAGCACTCATGGCCGTACTCAATGGCTTCGAGGACTTCCTCTTCGCTGGCCTGCTTCGCGCCTGCTTCGACCATCACGATGCCTTCTTCCGTGCCGGCCACCGCGATGGTCAACTTCGCTTCCCGTGTTTCGTCGTAGGTCGGGTTTACGGTCAGCTTGCCACCAACGCGGCCGATGCGTACGCCCGCCAGCACATGGTGGAAAGGAATGTCGGAAATCGCCAGTGCGGCGCCCGCGCCAACAATCGCGAGAATGCCCGGATCGTTTTGCGGATCGGCCGAGAGCACCATGGCGATCACCTGGGTTTCGTGGGAGTACCCTTCGGGGAATAACGGCCGGATGGGCCGGTCTATCAGGCGACTGGTGAGAATCTCCTTCTCCGTCGGCCGTCCTTCCCGCTTGATATAGCCGCCGGGAAACTTCCCTGCGGCGTATGTGTACTCGCGGTAATCCACCGTGAGTGGGAAAAATGAGGCACCCGGCTTGGGCTCCTCTGCCGTGCAAGCTGTCACCAGCACCACGGAATCTCCGGAGCGGACGACGACAGAGCCGTTGGCCTGCTTGGCCACCTTTCCCGTCTCCAGGGTAATTTTGCGACCGTCCAGGTCGACTTCAACTGTATGTAACATCGAGAGTGTCCTTTAATCATGGCCCCGGGCAAGCCCGGAAGCCGATCCGATTAAGAGGAGGGCGGGGAGGGACTGAATGGATGGGTGGCCGCCCACCGGGGCGGTGTTACCCTGTGCCCGGCAGCTACCGACGGATGCCGAGGCTTTGAATCAGGGCCTTGTACCTTTCCGGGCTTCGGCTCTTCAGATAGTCCAACAAACGCCGGCGCCGGGCCACCATCGACAGCAATCCCCGCCGCGAGTGATGATCCTGCTTATGCGCCTTGAAGTGATCCTCCAACAGCCTAAGCCGCTGGCTGAGCAGAGCTATCTGTACCTCTGGCGATCCGCTGTCAGACTTGTGCCGCTTGTGCTTGCCGATCACTTCTTGCTTTACTTCGGACGCCAGTGCCATTCGCGAATAGATACTCCTCGTCTTACCTTAATCTTCTTTTTCTGTACCCTATCAGAATACACACACCGGACGCGGCGGCGCAACTGATCCTGCAATACCAGCCTGCCTACAGGGTTGCGGCGACCACCGGGTTGCGCAATTCACCCAGGTGCTCGACACTCACCACGACGTCGTCACCGGGCTGCAGGTACCGCGGCGGCTTCCGGGCGAAGCCGACACCGGAGGGCGTACCGGTAGAAACAATATCACCCGGCTCGAGAGTAAACACGCTTGAGAGGAACTCGATCAGATCGGGAATTTTGAAGATCAGCTCACGCGTATTCGAATTTTGCAAAGTTTGACAATTGCCGGCCGCGTCCGTAATGCGGAGGCTGATGTTGAGCGAGTGCGGGTCGGAAATCTCGTCCTGTGTCACGATCGCCGGGCCTATCGGCGCGAACGTATCGAACGTTTTCCCCATGAGCCACTGGGAAGTAGCCAGTTGGATGTCGCGCGCGCTGACGTCGTTCACCATCGTATAGCCGAAAACGTGGCTGCCCCAATCCTCGCGCCGGATGTTCCGGCCGCCTGTTCCGACGACGAATGCAAACTCGGCTTCATAATCGGGCTGTTGCGAATTTCGCGGCAGCACAATGGCCGCTCCGGGTCCGATCACTGATGTTGCTAACTTATTGAAAATAGTAGGGATCTTCGGAATTTCCATCCCCGACTCGATCGCATGATCGCGGTAATTCAAGCCGACGCAGATCAGCTTTCGAGGGCGAGGAATCGGGGCCAGCAGGTGCACCTCGTGAAGCGGGATCACCGCCGCCTTTGCCCCAATTGCGTGCTGCTCGATGATCGATCGCGCCACGGCCCAGCGTTCAATCAGGTCGAGCATGTTTGGGAAACCGAGAGTGCCGACGCCGACCACTCCCCCGGCAAGCAAGACCCCAGGTTCGGGTCCGTGACCGGCCCGCTCAAACGTCACGAGACGCATGCGATTTCAGGCTCCTTTGGAATACTCTGGCGCGGCCGTCGCGTGGCGCGCCGGCCGGCCTCACTGGCCGGTGGAGGGATTAAGCTACTTTTTGAACTTTGCCGCTCTTAATGCAGGACGTGCACACGCGCAACCGCTTATGCGCACCCGCGACGACCGCGCGGACCGTCTGCAAGTTCAAGTTCCAGCGGCGTTTCGTCACGTTGTGAGCGTGGCTGACCCGGTGTCCGAACTGCGGACCGCGCCCGCACACTTCGCATACTTTCGCCATTTTCCTTGCTTCTCCTTCTCGTTCAGCTACATCCCATAGTCTATCAATGGGATGCCGGAGCCGCAACCGGGCGCAGCGGAAGTCAGCGGGCGTGGCGGCAGGGCCCGCCCGCGCGGAAGTAAAGTAACCACAGAGGTTGCGCTATCGCCATCACATGTAGACGGAACCTCCCGCCGGGGATGAAAGCAGCATGTTCGGTGAGCGGTTGCCGGCTTCCGTAACGACCAGACGAAAGAGAACGATGAACTCCCAAACTGAACCCGCCCGATCGCCTGTCCGCATTCTCCTATGGTGCTCAGCGCTGGCCACCCTACCATTTATTGCCTCCTGTGGATCAAAGTCTCCGAGCGCCGCTCAGGCACGCCGTCCCGACACGGTTCCGGTCACCGTCGCCTACGTTGAGCAGAAGGACGTCCCGGTGGAAATCCAGGTGATCGGCAACGTAGAAGCCTCTTCGACCATCGGCGTTAAGGCGCAGGTAGGCGGCCAAATCCTCAGCGTCGGTTTCGACAGCGGCTCTAACGTGAAGAAGGGCGACCTGCTTTTCCTCATCGACCCGCGCCCGTTTGAGGCACAGTTGCGGGAGGCCGAGGGCAACGTCGCCAAGAGCCGCGCCCAACTCGGCCAGGCTCAGGCCACTCTCCAGCGTGACCTCGCCTCCGCCAAATACGCCCACGAGCAGGCCGACCGATACGCCAGCCTTTACAAAGAGGGCATTGTCTCGAAAGATCAGGCCGATCAATACGCCAGCAACGCCGACTCGACCAGCCAGGCCGTCAATGCCGACCGAGCGGCCATCGAAAGCGCTAAAGCGGATCTTGAGGCTCAACAAGCCACCGCTGAGAACATCCGGGTGCAACTGGGCTTCACGAAGATATATTCGCCTATCGACGGTCGCGCCGGCGACCTCCTCATCCATTCCGGCAACGTTGTTTCGGCCAACGGGAGCGACCTGACGACAATCAACCAGGTTGAACCGATTGACGTCTCCTTCTCCGTCCCCGAAGCTCGCTTGGACGAAGTGAAGCGATATATGGCGGTTGGTAAGCTTAGCGTGACCGTTGTTCCTCAGGATGTCGTTCAGAAACCCGAAGTTGGGGTGCTCAACTTCGTCGACAACACCGTCGACACCAGCACGGGAACCATCAAGCTTAAGGCGACGTTCCCCAACTCCGACCGGCGGTTGTGGCCGGGCCAGTTTGTCCGGGCCACGCTGCTTCTGACCACGATGCCGCACTCCGTAGTGGTTCCCAACCAGGCCGTGCAAACGGGCCAGGACGGTTCCTACGTCTTTGTTGTGAAGGCGGACAAGAGTGTTGAGTCCCGGACGGTGCGCACGGGTGAGCGCGTTGGTCAGGATCTGGTGATTGAGAGCGGATTGCAGCCAGGCGAGACGGTAGTCACCGAAGGCCAGCTTCGCCTCGCGCCCGGCATCAAGGTTATCGTTCGGAACGACACCGGCGGCCGGGCGGCCAGCATCGACGGCGGAGCGGGCTGATTTCATGCGGGACTCGAACTTTTCGGAAGTCTTCATCCGGCGACCCATCGCGACCAGCCTGCTGATGTTCGGTATCGCGCTGTTCGGCCTTGTGGCCTACCGCGCGCTGCCGGTCAGCGATCTTCCCAACGTCGATTACCCGACCATCCAGGTTTCCGCTTCTCTCCCTGGGGCGAGCCCGGAGACGATGTCGTCGGCCGTGGCGACGCCGCTCGAGCGGCAGTTCACGGGCATCGCCGGCCTGGATTCGATGACTTCGACGAACGGCATCGGCGCCACGTCCATCACGCTGCAGTTCGA
Organism: Acidobacteriota bacterium; assembly: GCA_021788955.1. The sequence continues at coordinate 101 of JAJYKC010000287.1, read as the reverse complement.
CTTGGACCGCAAGGTGGATGGGGCCGAAGTCGATGTCCAAACCGCGATCAGCGAAGCCATGCCACTGCTGCCTCCCGGGCTCTCCGGCCCGCCCTCGTTTC
>JAJYKC010000286.1 GCA_021788955.1 Acidobacteriota bacterium | reverse complement strand
GCCACAAAAATCGAGGATGCGCAGAGCCTCCATCCCGACACGATCCAGGTGAAAGTCTTGCATGGCCCGCAAATTCTTTACCGGGTCGCGCAGCGGGGACAACATTCTCCGCCCGGAATCTGGTGGTTCACCGAGAGCGTTGCCGAGCCGTGCCGGGAGGAAGCCGGCCCCGATCCACAAAAGCGGCTGGACTGGTTACGGAACGTGCTCGCCGTATGCTACAACTGGAGCCGTTTCGATCGGATCCAACGGCTATCGATCCATCGCAATGAAGGCCTGCCGGCTGTGTTCGGCAGGGGTCTTCCGATGCCGCATTACAAACTAACGCCATATTATGAACGCGGAACGGGGAAGCAGGCCGTCGACTTCCCGGTGGACTATTGGAAGCAGAAAGGGAAAGAGCTAATGGGAGAGGAGCTTCAAGTCGTGCTCCCGTGGGTTCCGGAATTTCGGGTTGGAGAAACGGCTTCCCTGTAGAGCGGCTTGTTACCTGCACGGGATGACGCCTATTCGACATTTCCAGGAAGGCCGGCGACGGTGGCGGTGCTCACGACTGTCCGCAACCCTGGTGCTTGGACTTTTTAGCGGTTCGGGCCAGGCCGCTTCTCCGGTGGCAGATGCGGTCCATCAGGTTCAGGCCAATCTCATCCGACTGAGCACGCAACTGCCCGACTTCATCTGCCGGGAGAGGATCACGTCGCAGTCGTTCCAGGGGAAGCAAATGGTGCGGGAGTCGGTGATCGAGTCGAACTTTACCGGGCTCCAGTCGCCGGACAAGGAGCATGGCCTGGCATTCACCGAGATCCGGGAGGTACAGACGGTGGATGGGAAGCATGTCCGTAAGCACTGGAAGCTGAAGGCGCCGTATCTATTCACGGGCGGCTTCAGTTCGTCGTTGTGGTCGGTGTTCGGGCCGATTGGCCCCAATTACCATGTGTACGGTTTTTTCGGGCAGGATGGCCTGGGCGGCGGCAGGGAGTTCCTGGTTGTGGGTTTCAAATCAAAACCCGGGGCGCCACCGTTGCTGATGGAAGACCATGGGCATGTCGTTCCTTACACGGACTCGGGCATTGCTTACGTCGATCCCTCGACGTACGACGTGAAACTGCTGGAGCTGATGGTGACGTTCTTCGCGGCCGGCGAGCGTCCGCTCGCGGTTTCGGTGAAGTATCACAAGGTCGCCATCGGCGGACAATCGTTTTCGCTACCGGCGACGGTGCGCGTGCGCGAAGGAGACCCGGAGTCGAAGGCTACGCCGGGCGGGCTTTTCGTGGCCGAGTACAGCGGCTACCGCAAATTCACGGCATCGAGTGAGATCAAGTTCGGCCCGTGAGAAGCCATGCGGCACTTTTGCCTCATCCGGTTTTTCTGGCTTTTGATCCCGGCGACCACAGCGGTGTTTGCGGGTCCGCAACCGGGGACCGGGCCGGCGGTTGCCGTTGTGGAGAAGATACAGGCCGATGTCGCACGCCTGCGAACACAGCTTCCGGACTTCATCTGCCATGAGACGATCACGTCGGAATCCTACCGGGGAAGGCGGCGTCTCAAGCAGGCGGTGATCGTATCGAGTTTCACCGGACTGCAATCCCGGGACGAACGCCGCGATCTCGCGTTTACGGAGATCCGCGAGGTGAGAACCGTTAACGGCAAAGCAGTGGGCAAAGGCTGGCAACTCAGGGCCCCCTACGTCTTCGAGGGCGGATTCAGCTCTTCGCTCTGGATGGTATTCGGTCCGGATGGCCCGCGCCACCATCTCTATGGACTGGCCGCGGAGGAAACGTATGACGGAAAACCGGCGTTGGCTGTGGGGTTCCGGTCCGACCCCTCGTTGGCGAAACTTTATATGAAGAACTTCGGGCGTGTGGTCACGTTCACCGACGAAGGAACGGCGCTTGTCGATCCGGCCAGTTACAAAGTGAAACGCCTGAAGATGAACATCAAGTTCCCATCGCCGGATATGCTTCCCCTGGCCATGACGGTGAGTTACAAGGATGCCGATATCTCCGGGCAGACTTACTCGCTGCCCGAAACCGTCCGGGTGCGGGAAGGAGATTCTCATTCCTACCGGGACCTGAACGCCCTCTTCGTGGCAGAATACACGAATTACCGTAAGTTCGAGGTAAGCAGCGAAATTCAGTTTCGACCGTGATCCTGCTATGGCCCATCTCATCGCAGCGGCGCTTCTGCTGGCGCTTCCCAGGCTCGCGGATGCGGGCGCAGACGCCGGTGACGTAGTTCAGCGGGTCCAGGCCACGGTGCTGCGGCTGAAGACGCAACTTCCAGATTTCTTATGCCGGGAGACAATCACGTCGCAGATACGGACGCTCCGGCGGGTCCTCCAGCAGACCGTCATCGTTTCGCGCTTCGCGGGCCGGCAGATTCAGTCGGCCAAGACGGACTTAAGCTTCGACGAATCTCGTGTTGTGCATAGCGTGAACGGGAAGCCTGCGCTGTTTCTGTTCACCGGGGGGTTCAGTTCCACTCTCGGGTCCACTTTCGGGCCTCGCGGGAAGGTCTACCACAGCTTCCGGCTCGATGCACGAGCGAGGCCCTGGACTGTCATAAAATTCAAGACGAAAGGGACGCGGCTGCCGACCCTAAGCAATGGCAGTTTCGACTTTGCTTACCGGGACTACGGGACAGCCTGGATCAACCCGACGACCATTGCAGGCGATACCTATCCGCTTCCGGCCACGGTCCTGGTGCGCGAGAAACTCCCGGCCACGAGCCTACCGCTTTTCGGCGTCTTTCGCGCGGAGTATCGAGATCACCGGAAATTTACAGCGACCAGTGAATTCGAGGCCGTACCGTGATTTCCGCCGCCGTTTGACTCAGGCGGCGATGCGCCGCCGCGCGATTCCGGGAGTTAGAGCAGCGGCGCAGAGGCCGAGTAAGTGAAGCGACCAATATGCGAGCCCCGCGGCTATCCCGGCCGGAATTTCGTAGACGGGAATACCGAGTTTGGCGTATCGCCGTAGCGGGCGGACGAATGCCTGCCCTACTCCGACCGCAAAGCGCGCCAGCGTCCGGGCCGGCCCGTAGGCGAGATAGTTATCCCGCCCGTGCGAGAGGCCGCGCATGAGGAAGCCGGACCCCGGCGCGGGGGCCGGATGCGCCGCGCGGGCGGCATCGTTCACCCAAATGGGAATTCCGTTGCGCTGGAGTTCTTCAGCCAGCAGCGCGCAAGCCCCGCGATTCGAGCCGGCCAGCGTTGGGAATGGATGCCGCTCAAAAATCTCGCGGCGGAAAGCGACGCTGTTGGCGAAGAAATGCGGGGTCCGCCGCACTCCCGAACGGCCGCTTCGCGGCTCGAAGAACCAGAACATGGCTACGGCGTCCGCGTACCAGTTCCCGCACTGCGGATACACCGCGCCCGCGGCGACCTGCACCTCAGGGTTGGCGAAGGTGTCCACCATGGCGCTAAGCCAATCCGGCTCGGCGCGAAGATCGCTGTCGGCAAAGACCAACAACTTACCCTGGGCGATCGAGGCGCCGTAGTTTTTCAGAGCGAAGTAAAGCGACGCGGGGGTCGAGGTTACCGGCTCGGGCGCTTCCAGAATCTTCAGCGCGAATCCCTCGTCATCGCCGCCCGCCGCCGCGCGGATCGCCGCACTCCGCCGGGCGCCGAGTGTCTCCGGGGCACCGCACACAATCAATTCCCACTTTCCGTTTAACGAGCGCGCGTCCCGGGTCAGGGACTTGACCATTTGCAGCCCGCGCCGCTGCTCTTCGCCCCCGGCCTGGCTCCATTCCAAGACGACTGATCCTTCCACGGCGTCTGCCTTCTTACCTCGTTCGGCGGAGCAGATATCGCGCGCACCCTATCGTGAAGCCGGCCGCGCAGCAGGCGTGATAGAGCATCATCAACGGCACGCTGCGCGCGGCGAACCAGGCGCCCCGCAGGCGGCGAAAGTAGCTGAGCACGCCGGTATTCAATGCCAGATAAGCCGCACCCAATCCGACGGCCGCCCAACAGGCCTCCGGGCGCCACCGCGCGGCGACGCAGGCACCCAGAAGCGCTAACAACGCCGCGACGGCCCAGCGCTCCGCGCGCCGGATGTTCAAGTCGTCCGGCATGTGCCGCTCGCGCAGAATCAGTTCGGTCCAGTTGGCCGCCCGGTCGAAGACATCCGTGCGAACCATGCGGGCGAGCGTCCAGCGCTTCATATGCCGCACCTTGATCCGCGCGTCGAGACGGATCTTCTGGCCGGCGCGGGCCATCCGCAGACCGAGTTCGACGTCGCGCAGTTTTTGCCGGTCGAGCGCAAAGCCGCCATGGCCGGTGAACACGCTTCGGCGCACGGCGCCGCATCCGGTCCAGAACGTGGCGGCCTGCTGCCGGGCGCGGGCATGCGTGTAGGCATGGAGCAGGTTGCGAAACTGCGAAACAAAATCCGTGCTGGCCGGCGCGTCGTCATAGGCCCCGAACACGGCGGCTAACTCCGGATCCCGCTCGAGAGCCGATATCATCCGGTCGAGGGCGCCGGAGTGGGCCAGGCAATCGGAGTCAACGAAGACGATCACGTCGCCGCAGGTCGAGTCCACACCAGCGTTTCGCGCTGAATACGACCCCTCGTGTTGCCGACGAAGCAAGCGGCAGCCTTCCGGCAACGACGCAGCATCGACCGGGAGTTCGGAGCCATCGTCGACGACTACGATCTCCACTGGACGCGCCGACCCTTCAAGCAGCGCGGTCAGGCACTGGTTCAGGTGCCCGCGGTCATTGTGAACCGGGACTACGACCGATACGGTCAGCGCCCCGGGAATAACGCCGCGTCTGGCTTTCCTTTCCAGTCCCGCAGCCGGACGAATTCCCTCCAACACCAGACCCACTTTCCCCCCTGGGTTGTCCTCTTCACTTCCGGTTGT
>JAJYKC010000285.1 GCA_021788955.1 Acidobacteriota bacterium | reverse complement strand
CCGCCTCCGCTGCCTCACTCGATATCTGCCTGGTCATTATCAGCGATCGCCTGAGCTGTTACGGGCTCGCCGTCAATCGCTTTCTCGGACAGCGCGACCTCGTCGTCAAGCCCCTTCCCGATTGTCTCGGCAAGGTGCCTAACATCAGCACCGGCGCGATCCTGGACGACGGCACACCGGCCTTGGTTCTCGATGTCGACGACCTCGTCCGCTCCATGGACAAACTCCTCGGCCAGGATGCCCTGCGAAAGGTGACGGCGCCCGCCGAAGCCGCTCGCCCGCGTATCCGCCAACGCCTCTTGGTTGTCGACGATTCCATCACCGTGCGCGAAGTCGAGCGCCGTCTGCTGGAAAACCAGGGTTACGAGGTTGTCGTTGCCGTCGATGGCATGGACGCCTGGAACGCCTTGCAGCGCGCCTCGTTCGATCTTCTGGTCACCGACGTCGACATGCCCCGCATGGACGGTATCGAACTGATTCGCCAGGTTCGGGCCGCTCCCCGCACCGCCTCGCTCCCGGTGGTCATCGTCTCCTACAAAGAACAGCCCGAGTATCGAATCAAAGGAATGGAAGCCGGCGCGAACTATTACCTGACCAAAAGCACATTCCACGACGAATCCTTGGTAAGCGCCGTGCGGGATCTGATTGGTGAGGCTTGAAGCCATGCGAATCGCCATCGTGAATTCCGTCCCGGCGAACCTGCAGATGCTCCGGCGCATCGTCTCCGCCGGTGGCCACGAAATCGTCTGGGTGGCCCTCAATGGCGCCGACGCTGTCGAGCGCTGCGTGGACGACCGCCCGGACCTGGTCCTCATCGACCTGATCCTCCCCGTCATGGATGGCGTCCAAGCCACCGCGGCCATCATGAAACGCTCGCCCTGCGCGATTCTTTTCCTCACCACCTCCGTCACCGAAAATGCCGCGAAGCTGTTCGAAGCGATGGGCTATGGAGCTCTCGATGCGGTTCGCGCCCCCGCGCTCGGCCCCGGCGGCGGCACGGAGGGCAGCCAGGCTTTACTGGCTAAGATCGCCACAATCGGCAAGCTGTTCGGCGCGCAGCGCGAACCGGCGCCCGCGGCCAAACCCAAAGCGCCCCCGCGCGGCGGCCATCTGCCCATCTTGATCGCGCTCGCCTCTTCGACAGGCGGGCCCAAGGCTCTTGCCGCGATCCTCGCCTCGCTGCCCTATCAGCAGGACGTGGCGATCACCATCGTGCAACATCTCGACATGCAATTTTCCGGGGGCTTGGCCGAATGGCTGGGCGAGCAAAGTCACTTTCGCGTCGTGCTGGCGCGCGAAGGAATGCGGATTCAACCCGGCGCCGCGTTCCTGGCCTCCACCAACGACCATTTAGTGCTCGCTCGCGACCTGACCTTGCGCTACACGCGCGAGCCGGCCGCCAATCCCTATCGCCCCTCCGTCGACGTCTTCTTCGCCAGCCTCCGCGACAATTGGCCTGAACCGGGAATCGCCGTTCTGCTCACCGGTATGGGAAACGACGGTGCGGCCGGGCTGCTAGCTCTGCGCGAAGCCGGATGGCACACCATCGCGCAAGACCGGGACAGCTCGGTCATTTACGGAATGCCGGCCGCTGCCGCCCGCATCGGCGCCGCCGCCGAGATCTTGCCCTTGCCCGAGATCGCGCCCGCAATCCTTCGGCAATTGGATCGGAAAAGGACCGCCTATGCCGCCCGAGACGAACGCATCCCCTTCGATGGACCATCCAATCAAAATTCTGCTCGTCGATGATCAACCCATCGTCTGTGAGGCCGTCACGCGCATGCTGGCCGGCGAAACCGATATGGAACTGCGCTACTGCGCGGACCCCGCCATGGCCGTTCCCGAAGCCCTGAAGTTTTCACCCACCGTGATCCTGCAGGATCTCATCATGCCGGACATCGACGGGCTGACGCTGGTGAAGTGGTACCGCGCCCATCCCAAGTTGAAAGACATACCTCTCATCGTTCTTTCCTCCAGGGAAGAGGCCAGCACGAAGGCCGAGGCGTTCGGTTTAGGTGCGAATGACTACCTCGTGAAACTCCCCGATGGCATCGAGCTCATCGCCCGCATCCGGTATCACTCCCGCGCCTACGTGGCGCTCCTCGAGCGGAACGAAGCCTACGAAGTGCTTACGGCGGATCTCGCGCAGGCCGCGGAATACGTCATGTCGTTGTTGCCGAAGCCGATCACAGACGGGTCCGTAACAACGGAATGGCGGTTCATCCCTTGCGCCCAGTTGGGTGGCGATTCTCTCGGATACCACTGGATCGACGCCGAAAATTTCGCTATCTATCTGTTGGACGTCACTGGCCACGGCGTCGGCCCCGCGCTCTTCTCCGTCTCGGCGCTCGAAGCCATTCGCAGCCACTCTCTCCCCGGCGTCGACTTTCGTGTGCCGGAAGAGGTCCTCCGGGCCATGAACGAGTCCTTCCCGATGCAGCAGCACAACGATCTGTTCCTCACCTGCTGGTACGGCGTTTATCACCTGCCGGACCGCCGTCTGCGTTACTCAAGCGGCGGCCATCCCCCGGCGATGCTCCTCGCGGGAGCCGGAGCGCCGCAGCGCCTGCTTACCGCCAACCGCGTCGTCGGCGCCTTTCCGGACGCGCCGTTCCTCGGCGACTGCACGCTCGTCAAACCCGGCTCGTACCTCTACATCTACTCCGACGGCGTCTATGAGGTCGAAACTCCCGGCGGGGCCTTGTGGGGAATCGACGGGCTCGCGGCATTTCTGCAAAAGCAGCCCCGCGGCTTGGCCGATCTCGATGCCCTACACGCCTACGTTAAGACCCTCCGTGGCCGTCCCGTACTCGATGACGATTTCTCCGTTCTGCGCGTAGCGTTCCCCTGACCGCAATCGATCTACCCTCTGTTGCCCGTCATTCCGGCTCTTGGAAACACCGAAGCGGCTGTCGTAGTGCGGCTTCGGCCGGGCCGGTTGCTCTCGCTTTTGGCGGTTGTGACCGGCGCTGTCCCGCAGATCCCCGGGCCCTGCCTCCGATGCGGGATTGGTCTACTGCTCAGGGTTCTTAGCGGCATTTGAGATGGCGCGAGAGATCCTGGCTCGACGGCCCCACTCGCAAAGTCAGTCGCAATCAAGACACGCCACATCCTGGTCGCAGCGCTAAACTTCACGCATGAAGCGCAGCGAGTTCCTTTCCCGTCTCGCGGCAGGGGCGATTTCTCTGCCCGCCGCCACAGCCTTGGCCGACGAAGGACCATTCATCAAAAGCGATATTTATGTCGAGCGGCGACAATCCGGAAAGCCGCATGCGGGCAAGGTGCTGGCCGCGATTCAGCCACATGCGGACGATCTCCCCATCTACGCCGGCGGCCTCATCTTCAAGCTGCTCGAGGAAGGCTACACCGGCTATCTCATACGCACCACAAATGACGACCACACCGGCCCGGGCACCGTGGGCGAAGGCGTGTTGGCGAACGAACGGGATAACGCCGCCGTGGCGCGCGCCTTCGGCCTCACCAAGGTATACAACCTCTACTACCGCAACCACATGCTCGACGCTGTTTCCCCGCTCGAGCTGCGCCTCAGGCTCATCTTCCTGTTCCGTCTTCTGAAAGTGGATACCGTCATCTCCTACGACCCTTGGGGACATTATGAAGAGAACCCGGACCACTATGTGACGGCGAGCGCCGTGGAGGCGGCCTGCTGGATGGCCGGCATGGGTAAGGACTATCCGGAACATTTCGACGCCGGCCTCAGGCCGCATCTCGTCCAACAGAAGTACTACTTCGCGCGCGGCCCGCAATACGTCAACCGCGTCGTCGAGACCACCGATTTCATGGACCGCAAAATCAGTGTCAACTTAGTCAACGTGGCGCAGGGACCGGCGGGTCAAAACGGCGCGCAACTGCGGCGCCGGTTGCACGAGCAGGGGCTTCGGCTTCCGATTTTGGGCGACAGCGACGAAGCCGCCAACCGGGAATACGTCCGCCAATTCGTTCTCCAGCGCGATTCGGAAACCGGCGAAAAGTTCGGCCTTCGGTATGCCGAGCCGTATCACTTCATCGGCCCGGAACCAGACACGGTGGATGATTACATCCGAAAGAATGCCGTAAAACTCTGAAGCAAGACCAGTCGTCCATCCTCAACGGTAGCGGTACAGCGTCACACGCTGGATATGGCCCGTGTTGCTAAAGCCGCCGATTCGCACGACCTTCCCCTGGCCGTTCTCGTCGCCGTTCAGGCGGCGGCCGGGAACCCATCGGCCGTGGACGTAGTTGCCCTCCTCGACGTAGGAGATCCCCGCAGTCGGCGGGCCCGGTGTTGCCGGGGAGAATGCTACGCTAACCGGGCCGTTGCCCGCCACCAGGTACTCGTCCGGTCCCAGAGAGATGAACAGCGCACCCGCGCGGCTGGATGCCTGAAGCCCTGGGGGGCCGCTTGGCGGCGGCGCGGCAAAGCGCGGTCTTTGCCGCGACACCTCCAGGTTGTAGTTGCCCAATCGGATGGTCTGCGGCGGAGTATCCGGCCCCAGCGAAACCCCACCCATCGTGCCTTTGCCCATGTTCTCCAGGATCAGGGGCGCCAGTTGCATGATGATCTCGTAACTCCGCGTCAGGTCCATGTCCTCGGGCGGCTCCATTTTCTCGCCGTACCTCCCCATGCCCAGCGAATCGATGGCAAACGGCGAGAAACACATCGCGCTGTGCTGTCCGAACGCATAGAAGACATTGCCTTCGCCGCCTCGCGCGCTCGTTTCGGCGATGAACAACGGGTTTCTGTCCCGATGGTAGCGGTCCGCGACCGCTGGAAAATCGGGCGAATAAATGTCGGGAGCGATAGCATCGATATGCGGCGCGGTCGCGAGCCAGATATCCATCACCTGCGGCTCGGGACACCCGCTCGGCCAGTCGCCCGGCTTCCG
>JAJYKC010000284.1 GCA_021788955.1 Acidobacteriota bacterium | reverse complement strand
TTTTCCAAGCAGACCTTCAGCGTCTGCGTGGATGCAAACGGGAGCCCGATCAGTCCGTGCAGGAATGCCTATGGATTCATGGCGCCGCTGAGCAACGTTACGGCGGTGTGGCTTCTGTTCTTCCCGGATAATGGGGAAGTTCGGTACATCGATCCTTTGACGCCACCGGACACGTCCGGAGGTGACGGTTATTCCCACGTCTACTGCCATTTTTCCGCGGCGACGTTTGACCCAAATAATCCGGCGAAGGTTTATTGTGTTGGCCTGGATTCCACCGGCGAGAACGCCGCCCTTGTGTCCGGCACGTACACCTACAACGCCTCGAATGGGTGTGATTACAGGAACTGGAAGGGATACTACACCGGGACCTACGAGAATCCATGCGTGACCTGGGTCAACGAGACGCCGATCTCAACCGGAAACGGCATTACTTCTTTAATACAGAAGATCTGGCCGGCGTACGATCCTCTCTATGACGGAGGTGTGAGCGAAGGAGGGGTGAGTCAGGGTGGCGAGTACATCTACTTTTTTGCAGAGCAGGGATTTGGACCTCTCAGCAATCCACAAGACGCATTTGGGGACGCGTTGGTTTTTGATGTAGCGACGAAGCAGTTCGTACAGAAAGTCGATACCTACTCAACCTATCCAGCCAGGTACGGGCAAATGCACGGGGGAGCAGGCGAGGGATTCGCCGGATACACGTCCAATTTCATGGCAACGTACGATTGGGTAGGTAATACCCGCGGCTCGGCCGACTATCAGTTGATTGTGAGCTCGATTTCTGGACGAACGGATTCCTCCCTGGATCCGATACTGACGGTTTCGTCGATTTCGCAGACTTCTCCGCCTGTTGTAACCACGGCCACTCCGCACCAACTCGGGAACAGCGGGAGGTTCGACATATATTTCACGGCTAACACTGACGGACTCTATGATGGGCCGTATTACTGCAAGCCTCTGACCGCCACGACGTGTGCGCTTTATTCGGATGCGGGATTCACGACGGCGCTGGGTGTTCCACCCTACGCATTTCAGAACGGCGGCATGACTGGGCCGTGGGTTGTGAGTAACCTGGTTGGCGGCTCAGGATGCACGGGGACGAGTTATTTGGCAGGCCCAATTTCCGATGTGGGGGGGACTGGCGCGACAATCCAAGCCAATATTACGAGCGGTTCGGTTTCCTCCATCGTTGTCACCGCGCCGGGCAGTGGTTACATCGGACCGGTTTATGTCCCGCTCACGGGGAACAGTTGCACCGGGGCGTCGGTTGTTCTCAATCCTCAGTACCAGGCGATGAGGACGATGTACATGCAGGCTTGTCCCACGGTGGCCGCGAAGTGGCAAGCGCTTGGAGTTACTCCCGGAGCGGTCAATTGCGATAGCGTGACTCTTGCCAGCGATCCAGTAAAGATCAATAGGCCTGAGTCAGCGACGTCATCAACGGGGGTCTACAAGATCAATGTCCTGAACGGAGGTTCCGGGTATACATCTGCGCCTACGTTAGCGATCGCGGGAGGGGGCGGAACCGGGGCGACCGCAAGCGCCACGGTGTCGGCCGGCGCGATTACCGGGGTGACGGTGATGGCGCACGGTTCGGGATTCATTTATCCCCGCGTCCAGTTTTCCTCTCCCGTCTCGTGCACGCTCTGCACCGTCGCGCATGGCTCGGTCACTGTCAGCGGAGGAGCCGTGACTGCCGTCAATTTATCCGGTTCCGGTGCATACGAGCCACTGGGCGGATGGTACACATCCGCGCCGACCGTTACGTTCACTGGTTCCGGTACAGGCGCGAGCGCGACTGCTTTGCTGAGTACATCCGGCGAACTAAGCGACATCACCGTGAGTTCCGGCGGCTCAGGTTATTTAGAACAGCCACTCGTGACGATCTCGGGTGGTGGAGGAAGCGGGGCTACTGCAATTGCTACTGTGTCAGGGGGATCATTAACAGGATTTACTGTAACCAATCACGGATCCGGATACACGTCTGCGCCCACCATTACATTGACTGGGGGATATGGCAGCGGTGCTGTTGGCACGCCTGTGCTGGTTTTTCCTGTGGCAAGCGTATTGATTGGAAGTGGAGGTTCCGGTTATACGCTTCCCGCGGTTACGGTCATGGGCGGCGGGGGTTCGGGCGCGCAGTTAGGTGTTGGTTTGTATGAGGAGATGAGTGCTTTCCCGTATCCGCACAATGCCGCATCATGCGGTGGCGACGGCACGACAGCGAACTGTTGGACACAACCTCTCACGCTACAGGAGGGCGATGCGTTCGCGTTCCTTGGAAGCTATAGCAATCTAGGCATTGAGCGGCCATTTTTCGTTCAGGTGATCCACAACGCAGACGGAACGATTAGCGGGACAATCGCAAGGCAGATCGGGACATGGAATTGCCAGCCGGGATCTGCCCAATGGACGGTGTGCTACCAGCACGCTCAAAATCCCATTGCCCCAACGATGGTTCCCTCGCAGTCTGTGGGCGGGTTGGCGGTGAACTACTTGCTATCCGACAATTTTGGGGCAAATCCGCTCATCGAGAATCCTAACTTTGATTTTCATAACGACTTAATGTCGCCTCTTGGACAGCCCCAGAGCGACGCCGCGATCTACAATGACGGTTGGTCCCAGTGGGTTCGGATCGGAAATCCGGCCACCGTTATCGGGCAGGGTTTTCAATATCACACGCCGGGCCCGATATCGTTCAATGGCTCGAAGGCGCAGATGTCGAGGGAGATCATTCAGAGCCATCCGTCGGCCAGGCAGTATGCGGCTCCCGCGAACGAGCTTGGTTGGACGATTGACATGAGGCCGATATCAAACTACTCCGGCGGCGTCGGGAACGTTTTTCAGAACACAGCGACCCAGGTAGGCGGCTGTTCCGGTTCCGTGTGTCTGTACGATGTGACTAATCCGTCTGGCTTTGACATAAAGAATGTGCCGTTGGCTGTGTGGGCGGGGGAGCACTTACTTGGGGATAAGAGCGGACCTGGGAGTGTAATGTCGCTTCCGGCGGACAAATGGATGTACTGCTACTCGTACGACGCCGGAGAATGCATTTCGGGAAGCCCGGCAGGCCATCTTTACATGGCTGTAGACAAGGCAGTTCCAAATGGCCAGTGTGGAGCATACTACGACTTCAACGTTCCCTGTGCCGTTTCGCCGACGCCGGATTTCTCAAACAACGTTCAGCAAGGTTATAGACAGCCAAACCTGAATGGAAACGATTGGCGGCGGTTAGGCTTCGCGTTTGGGGGATGGGCAAGAAACCTGGACGGTTTCCAGAACATGCGTGCGACGCCCGACGGTAGCTGGGCGATGGCGTGGACTGGCTGGGTTGACGGCGTCGATCCGGCGATGTTCGCCGTGAAACTACCGCCATGGCCTGGCGGGGTCACTGAAAACCTTACTCAGTTTGTTCAGATTCCGGTTCCGGTAGCTCCGCGGGCGGGGATGGCGGCGGCGCGAGTTCTTTTCGGCTACGCCGAGAACGGGCCGCCGGGCGATTACTACTGCACGACACGCCAGGAGGCGTGCACGACCAGCGGAAGTCCGTTCGCTTTCGCGTCCGAGACACAATCCAATACCGCTTGCCCCAGCGGATGCGTTTTGACGATTCCCGCCATTCCGCGGCGGATCGTGTACTACGAAGTTGACGGCGTCGACAGTTCCGGCAACGTGATGTCACGGAGCCCGATGTACGTGGACGTTGCCGACGAACAGTTACAGTCTCTCCGGAGGCGTTCGTTGGGCGTGGAGACGAAGGGTGGGCGTCCGCACTAGAGTGCAAGCGACCGAGCCACGACGAAAATGTCGGCTCAGAAGGAAGTGTCCATGGGTAAAGCGGCCTGGACTGAGGCGCCGGGACCATGCCTCCAGCCCGCTTCCGTCGCTCGGATCATGCCGTAAGACACTAGCCGGATATTGAGTTACGGAGAAGCGGCGTGGGTCCGCCTTGAGGGGTAAGCACTCGAGGTGGGCCCGCGCCATGCTCATCGAAACTTCCGTCCGCAGGCCATGACGGTTGTTCGCGCCGTGTCCGGTTCAATGGGCCGATACCATGGATACGAGATTACTTTGGCCCTCACACGGGTTCCTTCTGGCGGAAGTACGACCCCCAAACCAACCCGGCCAGCGTGATCCAGTCTAATTCCGCCCCAAACCGTTCGCTCGCCCAGCCGCGCACGAGCCAACTCGATCCCCGGAGAGTTTGGCCGACCAGGTACCGGGGAATCTTGCCCCATCGGACTACATTCTCCTCCACTGCTGTGTCCATAAGGCTGAATTAAATCGCGCGGTCCCAGGCCCATCGACGGAAGTACTGTCTCGTGAGGCGTTCTTCGGGGATCAGGTGGTAGATAATCAGGTCTGGGACGAAGAGACCATTGGTCCTGGAGTCCTTCAGGCATGCGAACATGTCGTGATCCTCGCACGATCCGAGGCGAGATCCACGCCGCCCAAGTTGCTCGGCGTACAACCCGATTCTGTCGAACACGTTCCGCCGGATCACGGTGTTGCCACCGCGAAGAAAAAGCGCCCTATTCTCGAATCCGCTCGGTTCCTTTGGCAAGCATCGAGGCTCATCCGCGCCCATCACGCCCCAATAGGTATCCGGATACCACTCGGGTGCGGGGCGCATCCAGTCCCCGATGTAGACGCCGCCGATGTAGGAGACGTTCGGGTCTTGCAGATGGGACTCAATTACTCGCAGCCAATTGCGTTCCACGCGCTCGTCGTTGTCGATGAAGCCCAGCAGTTCGCCGGTCGTGTTGCGGATTCCAAGGTTCATGGCTGCCGATCTGCCACGCTGCTCGGCAAAGTGATAGCGCACGCGCTCGCCGTACTTTGCGAGAAGCGTCTCACACGTCTGGCGTGTCATGTCCGAAGAGTTAGATCG
>JAJYKC010000283.1 GCA_021788955.1 Acidobacteriota bacterium | reverse complement strand
GAAGCCAATATTATGGACAACCGGGACACGGATTATTATTCCTTCCTCGCGCCGCGCACGGGCAAGGTGACGGTGGAGGTTCAGAACCAGTCGGTGACGCTGACTCCCGCGCTGACCACCTACGGCCCGGATATGCGCAACACAGGCTTCGGACCGGACCTGCGCACGCCGGGGGCAAACCTGAGCCACAGCATGAACGTGGAGCAGAACCAACTCTACTATGTCCAGGTGTGGCCGCAAGGAGATTCGTCCGGAGCCTACGAGTTGACGGTGCACTAGCGGGGCGGCGACGTTGCATGGCAGCGCCTTCTCCAGCCGGATATCAAAAACAAAAACGGTGGCGTTTGCCGCGCCTCGGGTGGCTGATTGGGGCGGCGGCGTTCGGGATCGCGCTCATCGTCGCGATATGGCGGATCGGGCCGTGGTCTCCGGCGCACCGGACGCCCGACACGCTGCCCGGCTACGTGACGGACCTCGCGATGGTGAAGCGCGAATACGCGCAGGCGCACGGGTTCCTGCGCGAAGACTGGGGGGCGATTCAGAATTTCGACCGCGCCACAGGGTTGATGCGGCGGCACGAATACGGGGCAGCCATCGCGGTGCTGGAAGCCGTTTCGAAGCAGGCGCCGCTGCCCTCGGTGTTCAATAACCTCGGGGTGTTGTATGCCGAAACGCAGGATCGCGCGCGGGCCATCAACGCCTTTCGCGAAGCGCTGGCGCACGATTCCAACTACCAGCCGGTGCGCTTCAATCTGGCGCGGCTGAGCGGCCTGGGCACCCTCGGACCGGATGCCGCGGGGCCGGTGAGCCAGGAGGTCGAGCCCAACAACAGCAGCCTGGCGGCGAACCCCGTGGCGGTGGATGCGGCGGTGGACGGCGAGATCCGGGGGACCATGAATGACGAAGACTGGTTTCGCCTGACCGCTCCCACGCCGCGGGACGTGCTGCAAATTCATGTGACCAACCGCTCGGGCGCGCTGGCCCTGGGCCTGGGCATTTACGACGAGGACATTCGGCTGCTGGCGGGCGGCAAGCAACCGCGGGCGCCCGGCGCGTCGGCCACTTTTTATCTGGCCCCGCCGGCGGGCTCGACGTTTTACGTGGACCTGTGGGGCGCGGATGGCACCTCGGGCGCGTACACGCTCAGCGTCAAGCGGATGAAGGATTGCGACAAGTACGAGCCCAACGACGACATCTTCAATGCCACCGGGATTACGCCAGGTCAGCCCGTGGAAGCTAATATCATGGATGCTTCGGACACGGATTTCTACCGCTTCGTCAGCCCGCGCACGGGGACGGTGACCATCGATATCGAGAACCTCTCGTCGACGCTGATTCCGGCACTGACCATGCTGGCGGGCGACAAGCGGACAATCGGGTTCGGAACCGACGTGAAGACCTGGGGCGCGGGGCTGCGGCAGATCATGGACGTGCGCGGCGGCGAGACGTATTACCTCCAGGTGTGGTCGCGGGGCCGGACGTCGGGAAAATACCGGCTGACGGTGCGGTGAGGAGAAGCGGAAACTTTTCGTCCAGCATTCTCGTCGTAACTAGCACATACCAATACTCGTTCGTCGATCTCGTAGGTTCTGGCAGCGATGTTTCCCGGAAATACGGCGCCGGCGGCATCCCCCGGGTGTTCCTCATCGACAAGGACGGCGTGGTGCGCTATTTTCACGGGGGCTGGAGCATGGGAATGGACCTCACCCCGGAGGTAAGGAGGATCGTGGAATGAGGCGCTCGATTGCCGCCGCGCTGCTCGCGGTGGGTTGCGCTGCTTATGCCCAGCCCGCTCCGCGCCCCGCGTTTGAAGTCGCGTCCATCAAGCCCAGTCCGAAAAACTGCACCGGCCCCGGCCCGGGCGCGGGGCCGACGCCCGGCCGTATCGAGTTGCCATGCGTGAGCGCGCGGCTGCTCATTCGGGCGGCGTACGGCTTGCTGAGCGGAGGGCAACTCGCGGTAAGACCGGTGGAGGTGGTGGGCGGACCGGCCTGGCTGGATAGCGAGCGCTATACCATCGTCGCCAAGGCGGAAGGCCGGGCATCTCCGACAGAGATGTTCGGTCCGATGTTGCAGACGCTGCTCGAAGACCGCTTTCAGTTGAAGCTGCATCGGGAATCGAGAGAGCACGCGGCATATGCGCTGACGGTGGCGAAGGGCGGTCCGAAACTGACGCCCGCGAAAGAAGAGTGCCCCGCGGCCGACCTGAACGACTTCGCTGCCTGGCGCGTTCACGCGCAGACGTCGTGCGGCATGCCAAGGATAAGCCGCAAGGAGGGCCTCACCGTAGTGGACTTCGCCGGCGCCACCATGCAGGAGTTTGCCGCCCGCGCGATTTTCCTGGATCGGCCGGTAATCGACAAGACCGGCCTGGCGGGCCGCTACGATATCCACCTGGAGTTCGCGCGCGAATTTCCCTCGGGATCGATCCGGCTGAACGGCATCGAGCAGCCGGCCCCGGTTCCGAGGGAGAGCGCCGGCCCGTCCGTTTTCGCCGCGCTCAGCCAGCAACTCGGGCTCAAGCTGTCGCCAGCCAAGGCGCCGGTCGACGTGATCGTGATCGATTCGGTCGAAAGGCCCGCGCCCAACTAGCGGCACCACTGTTCACCTTAGCCACCCGCCAGAGGTGGGACAGGCGATTCGCCTGCCCGCGGGAGCAAGCCGCGAAGCGGCTTGCGGCGCGTTCTTCCAGCGACTGGAGGTAAACTGGTTGCGCGGAGGCGCAATGCTATCGCTCGAACCGATCGGCTACGTGAAAAGCCCCTACACCGACACCCGCGACATCCCCAAAGGCTTGGGAGCGAAGCACGACGCCGAAGGCGTTCTCGAGATCGCCTCGGAATTCGAAGCCGGCTTGCAGGATATCGAGACCTTCTCGCACCTGTTCGTCATCTGGGTATTCGATCGCTCGGAAGGGTTCAGCCTCGTCGGCACTCCGCCGGCCGACAACCGTCCCCACGGCGTCTTCGCCACGCGCTCGCCGCGCCGGCCGAACCCCATCGGGCTCACCGTGGTCGAAGTGCTGCGGCGCGAGGGCCCGCGCGTCCACGTCCGCGGCGTCGACATGCTGGATGGAACCCCCATCCTCGACATCAAACCGTACCTTTCGAGCATCCCGCAGGAACGCCTGCGGCGCGGCTGGCTCGCCGAAGCCGAGGCGCGCAGCGGAGAGAAATAAATGGCAGCGCGTATTCGCCGGAAAGAGTTTCTGAAGATCGCCGCGGGCCTGGCCGCCGAGCCGGCGCTCCCCTCCCGGGCGGCGCAAACACCACCCGCCGCCGCAACTCCGCCGAATGTGCTGGTGATCATGACCGACGAGCACCGGCGCAACTACATGACCGCCGCCGGAAGCTCGATCGTTCCCACGCCGAACATCGATCGCATCGCCGCCCGCGGCGTGCGCTTCACCCGCGCGTTTTGCCCCTATCCGGTGTGCGCGGCGTCGCGCTCGGCGCTGCTCACCGGCTTGCACTCCCACACCACCGGCGTCATCAATAACACCGACCTGCTGAATTGGAAAACGCGCACCGTCGCGCACCATTTCGCGGACCGCGGCTATCACACCGCCCTCATCGGCAAGATGCATTTCAACGACGGCCACACACACGGCTTCCAGTATTTCCTCGGCTTCAACGACTGGTTCATGTACCTCGGGCCGGACGTGCAGGGCTACGCCGACGAGATTGCCAATCACCCCATCGCGCCGAAGTTCTTCGACACCGTGAATGACGATGGCAGCGGCCTGCCGGAACTGCCCGGCGTCTGGGGCGATAAACGGCCATGGGCCGGCCACGTGAAGCGCATCGGCCTGGCCTCCGAGCTCTCGCTCGACAATCAGTTCGATGCCTACGTGGCGCGCGAGTCCAGCCGCTTTCTCGAGCGTTACGGGAACGAGCCGTTCTTCCTGGTGGCCAGTTTTCTGCGGCCGCATCCGCCGCTGCATCCGCCCGCGGATTATGCCGCCAAGTACCCCATCGAAAAAACGGACCTGCAGCCCGTCGGCGAAATCTCGCAGTATCCGAAATGGATCCAGCAGAACGTCGCACGGTTCCAGCGGCTCGGGCCCGAGCGATTGAAGGCGCACCGCGCCGGCTATCGCGGAAACCTGGCTTACGTGGATACCTGCATCGGCGAGCTCTACCGCACGCTCGAACGGTTGAAACTCGACCGCAACACCATCGTGGTTTACACCTCCGATCATGGCGAAATGGATGGCGATCACGGGCTCTACGAGAAGTTCTGCCTCTTCGAGCACTCGGTGGGGGTTCCGCTGATCGTCAGCCAGCCCGGCGCCCTGCCTGAAAACAGGCTCTGCGCGGAACCGGTCGGCTATTTCGGAATTTATCCCACGCTCGCCGAGCTGACCGGTGCGCCCGCGCCGAAAGGCATCGACGCAACGAGTTTCGCCGGTCTGGTCCGCCGGCCGGACTCTCGCGGCCCCGAGGCGGTCTTCTCCGAGTACAATCTGCGGTCGAACACCGACTGCTACATGGTCCGTACCCGCCGCCATAAGTACATCTGGAACCGCGACGACATAGCGGAGTTATACGATCTCGAAGCCGACCCGGCCGAGAACCGTAATCTCGCTAACTCATCCCCACTTACTAAGCGCCTGCACGACCAACTGCTGGCCTGGTATGACCCGGAGCGCAACCGGTATCGTCCCGCGCGCGGTCCCCGGGGCTAGCGCCGGCCCATGGGCCCACCCCGCACCAGCCGCACCAACTCCCCGTACGCCGTTGGCACCGGCTCCGCCCGGAAGCGGGTCCGGTACCACTCTTCCACCCGTTGCGTCTGAGCGGACCGGACCCGCTCCAACGCCTCCGCCGCCTTGCCCGGCGCCCCCGACTCCCGGTAGCAGAACATGAGCAGGTAATCCTGAATGCGGTAATCGGGATGGGCCGGCGCCCCGGTCCCCA
>JAJYKC010000282.1 GCA_021788955.1 Acidobacteriota bacterium | reverse complement strand
CAATCAGGCAATCAGATAACCCGTCAGCCTTTCCCGAATAACACGATCCCGTCGAATCTCATCAATCCGGTGGGCTTCAACGTGGCGAGCATTTATCCCCTCCCCACGCTTCCGGGAAGTTTTAACAACTACACATCCGCCGCGAATCAAATCACCGACGATAACGGAGGCAATTCGCGGCTCGACTATCGCATCAGCGACAAGGACTCGATGTTTTTCCGCTACTCGTATGAGTACTTCAGCTTTACGAACCCCGCGTCAGGACAGGGCGCATGCTGTCTTCCGACGCCGGCCTCGGCCGCGCAGAAGTTCCAACTCGGACCGTACGTAGCGGGCCCGCAAACCACGAACCTGGCGGCGCAGGGTGCGGCGTTAAACGAAACGCATATCTTCGGTCCGACGCTGCTGAATGAATACCGCATGGGCTACTCCCGGACGAACCCATACACAGTGCCTTCCGGCTACGGCATCGCGTCGGCGACTTCGCTGGGAATTCAGGGCATCAACATCTCGCACTTCACCAGCGGTCTGCCGAACCTGGGTATCCAGGACTTCACGGGCATCGCCAGCGGCGCCGCGTTCCTGCCGGCGAACCCGAAGCAGACCAACATCCAGTTCGAGGACAACCTCTCCTGGACCAAGGGCACGCACCAGATGAAGTTTGGTTTCCGCTATATCCGCGAGTTGGTGACGCCATTTACCAACACGAACACGCGAGGTACGATCAACTTCAGCGACAACTTCACGAACAATCCGGTGAATGCGGCCGGTGGTTCCGGCATCGCCACGATGCTGCTCGGCTATTCGACCGGCGGATCGCGGGGATTCCTGATGACGCCCTATTACATGACGAATCAGGAATTTGCTGGCTTCTTCCAGGACGACTGGAAGGCGTCGTCGCGGCTTACCTTCAACCTCGGTATCCGGTACGACGTATTCACTCCGGATGTGGAAATCCGGAATCGGCTCGTGAATTTCGATTTCAATTCGCTCAGCCTGGTGTATGCCGGCGTGAACGGGGTCTCGAACACAGCGGGCGTCCAGACTCGGTACAACGACTTTGCGCCACGATTCGGTTTTGCTTACGATCTGACCGGAAAGCAGACGACGATCCTGCGCGGCGGGTTTGCGATCTCGTACTTCCCTGGCCCGTTCTCCGGTTCGAACGAACTCGGACAGCAGGTTCCCTACACGATTTCGCAGAACTACGCGGTGAACACCTATCCGTTAAGCTTCACCAACGTTCCACAGATTCAGAACCTGTTCCCGCCGGTCGCGCCAATTCAGCCCATGAACACGGCACAGCTTAACGCCGCATCCCCGGCGGTGATCGGACATCAGTTCAATAACCTGACTCCGTACATGGAGAGCTGGAACATCGACATTGAACATCAGATCTCTTCGAGCATGATGCTTGAAGCCGCCTATGCGGGAAGCCGCGGTGTCCACCTCACTTACTGCTACAACCCGAATGAGGTTCTCCCGGGTACGCCGGGTGTGGATTCGGCCAGTTCGCTGGCTTCGCGCCGAATCATTCAGCCGCTAAACAACGTCTCGAACATGACGCAGTGCGACGAGCGGAACATGTCGAACTATCACGGGCTCCAGGTAAAATTGACGAAACATTACTCGCACGGCATGTCGGCGCTGCTGAGTTACAGCTACAGCCGTTCGCTCGACTACGGCGGATCGGCGGCAAGTGGCGGCGGCGCGGTGGGCAATCCGCAGACGATCACCGACCTTGCTGCGGGTTATGGGCCGTCCGGTTTCGACCAGATGCACCGTTTTGTCGGCAGCTACACCTATGAACTTCCGTTCGGGAAGGGAAGAAAATGGCTGCAGCAAGGTATCGCTTCCTACATCCTCGGCGGATGGGAGGTGGACGGCATCGTGACGTTCGCCAGCGGGCTTCCGTTCACCGTGTTTCTGAACAGCGGCGTCAATTTCGGCGCACCGAGTTGGCCGAACCGCATCGCTTCCGGCACCTTGTCCAATCCCCAGCAGTCGCAGTGGTTCAATCCGGCCGCGTTCAAAGCGCCGCCACCGAATACATATGGGAACTCTCCGCGCGGCGCGCTCTACGGCCCGAGCACGTCGAACTGGGATCTGTCCATGCTCCGGCATTTTCCAATCTGGGAACGCATCAGCATGGAACTGCGCATGGACTTCTTCAATGCCTTCAATACGCCGAACTTCGGATTCCCGAATGCGAATATCGGGTCGCCGACGGTCGGTGTAATCACCTCGACGGTGAACGACAACCGCGACCTGCAGGCCTCGGTCCGCATCGTGTTCTAACAACAACCCCAACCCGCGCGCTTGGCATCGGATCGCCCTTCGTGGGGCGATCCGATTTTTTCTGCGCCGTTTGCTAAAAAAGTAGGGAGACACTGCGGCCGGCGTAAGCAGGCGCGCCCAACAGGAAGGATCCCGCCATGCTGGAAAAACTCATTCGCACGAAGAACGACCACGGGTTGGCGATTGCGCGGTTGGTGCTCGGAATTGTCTTCTTGGCTCATGGCTCCCAGAAGATGCTGGGCCTTTTCGGCGGCTCCGGGTTCAGCGCGACGATGTCATTCTTTGAGCACGGTATGGGGATTCCGGCGCCGCTGGCGTTTCTGGCCATCGCAGCTGAGTTCTTTGGCGGGCTCGGGCTTGTGTTGGGTCTGCTGGGGCGGGTGGCCGCCTTCGGCATCGCGGTGAACATGCTGGTGGCAATCTTTACGGTCCATATAAAGAACGGTCTGTTCATGAACTGGAGCGGAACGCAGAAGGGCGAGGGGATTGAGTATCACCTGATCGTTCTCGCGATCGCCGCGGCAGTGATGATCGGCGGTTCGGGCGCGTGGTCGGTGGATGGGGTTTTGGGAGAAAGTTTCGCGGCGGGGCCGAACCCGATACGATGAGTCGAGCGCGGACCCGAGGCGCTCCCGCGTACCATGGCGAAAAACTTCAAAGATCTTACAGAGAAGGAAATACTTGCGCTGGCGATTTCGCTCGAGGAAGAAGACGGGCGGATCTACGGCGATTTTGCGGAGGCCCTGCGTGCCGGTTACCCGGCCACGGCCCAGATGTTCGAGGAGATGCAGGCCGAGGAGTCCCAGCATCGGGCCTGGCTGATCGAAACATACCGGCAGAGGTTCGGCGAGCACATTCCCTTAGTCCGGCGCCAGGATGTGAAAGGCTTTGTCGAGCGCAGACCGGTGTGGCTCTACAAGCCCTTGGGTGTAAAAGCTGCGCGCCGGGCGGCGGCAACGATGGAGAGCGAAACCCGCCAGTTCTACGAGCGCGCGATCACGAAAGTAAGCGACGCTTCGGTGCGGAAGCTGCTCGGAGACCTCGTTGAGATCGAGCAAAGGCACATCGCGACAGCCGGCGCGATGGAAGAACGGCTGACGGCAGACACCAAACAACAGGAAGAGGACGTGGCGCGGCGGCTGTTTGTGCTGCAGATCGTGCAGCCGGGTCTGGCCGGGCTGATGGACGGCTCGGTGTCGACGCTTGCGCCGGTTTTCGCGGCGGCGTTTGCGACGCGCAATAGCTGGGACGCGTTTCTGGTGGGCGTTGCGGCTTCCGTCGGCGCGGGCATTTCGATGGGCTTTGCCGAGGCGCTGTCCGACGACGGTTCGCTCACCGGGCGTGGCCATCCGTGGGTGCGCGGGGCGATATGCGGGCTGATGACGACGGCCGGCGGCATTGGGCACACGCTGCCGTATCTGATTCCGGATTTTCGCGTGGCGACTTCAGTTGCAGTGGGGATCGTGGCTATTGAACTGGCGATCATCAGTTGGGTGCGCCACCGCTACATGGACACGCCGTTCTTGGGCGCGGCGATGCAGGTAATCGTGGGCGGTGTACTCGTGTTCTTGACGGGCATTCTGATTGGGAGCGCGTAGCAAGGCATGGCAGAGATACCGTCGTTCGAAATCATCGCCGACAGCGGTGACGAGTCCATTTATTCTGTGCGGTCCCGGGCGGCGGGCCCGGAAGGCAAGCTGCCCCTGACGGAGAAAATGTTGCGGGAGCGCCCGTCCGGCGATCTGTTCGGGCTGACGCAGGACGTCGGCATGGGCTGGAGCCCGTCGCGGCTGACAGGCGACGAGACGCTGATCCTGAGCACGCACGGCGGCGTGCGGGCGCCCGATGGGACGCCGGTGGCGCTGGGTCTTCACACCGGGCACTGGGAAGTGAACCTGCTTGTGGAGGAGGCGGCGCGGGAGTTGAGCGCGGCGGGCGGCGTGCCATTCGCGGCCTATTGCACGGATCCCTGCGACGGGCGGACGCAGGGGACGGTCGGCATGTTCGACAGTCTGCCGTACCGCAACGACGCGGCGATGGTGCTGGGGCGGCTGATCCGCTCGCTGCCGACGCGGCGCGGCGTTCTGGGCGTGGCGACCTGTGACAAGGGATTGCCGGCGATAATGATGGCGCTCGCCGGTGCGCGCGATCTGCCGTGCGTGCTCGTGCCCGGTGGCGTGACTCTGCCGGCCGAAGGCGCCGAGGATGCCGGGACAGTGCAGACGATCGGAGCGCGGTTCGCGCACGGGAAGATCACACTCGATTACGCGGCGGACATGGGCTGCCGGGCGTGCGGCACGCCGGGCGGCGGGTGCCAGTTTCTGGGAACGGCTGCGACATCGCAGGTGGTGGCGGAAGGTTTGGGCATGGCGCTGCCGCATTCCGCGCTGGCGCCTTCCGGCGAACCAATCTGGCTCGATATGGCGAAGCGCTCAGCGCGGGCGCTGCGGGCTCTCGTTGCTCGCGGACTCAGGATGCGCGACCTGCTGAGCGATGGCGCGCTTCATAACGCCATGGCGGTGCACGCGGCGTTCGGCGGATCGACGAATCTGCTCCTGCACTTGACGGCGGTGGCGCACGCGGCGGGACTGCGGCGGCCGGCGCGGGAGGATTGGCAGCGCGTGAACCGGAGCGTGC
>JAJYKC010000281.1 GCA_021788955.1 Acidobacteriota bacterium | reverse complement strand
CGCGCCCTGGACGTAGTAGCCCAGCGAACCCGGCCAGTACACGGCGAACTTCGCGCCAAGTTCATGGCCGATTCTCACCGTGTTCTTTAGCCGCCAGGCCGCATAGGCGCGCACCTCCGGAGCCTCAGCCGCCGGGCTCGCCGCCCACACCGCGTGATGGAACGTTTCGGTGGTCACCATCGAACAGACCAGGCCGTTCTCCTTCAGCGCCTTGCCAATCCGCCCCACGATGTCGTCCTGACCGTCCTTGCCGAGCATCTCGGTCGGAATGACGTCGGTGTCGTGGGTGCACCAGTGCCCGATGCCGATGCGCGCGTATTCGCGGATGACCTGTTCGAAGCCAACCGGCCTGCGCGTCGGCGCGTGGAACAGCGCCTGTCCTTCGTAGGCCGCCGCCCACTGCGGTCCGGTGATGAAATACTTTCGCCTCACCTCGGGCGAATACGCCCCGCCGCAGGCGTTCATCAAGCGCGTCACCAGGGACTGTTGCTGTTCAACGGGAACGGGATTCATGTCCCCGATTATCCGTCAAACAAAAGCGGTTAGTATACAGTGCGGTCCTGCTTCTTCTGCTTGCCGGCCAGCGCGAAACGCGGCTCGGGCGTCCGCCGCCCTACGATCAGGTCCGCGACGTATTCGCCAACCGCCGGGCCGTGCTTAAACCCGTGTCCGGAGCCGCCGCCCGCGATCCACACGTTGTCGAACTCCGGATGCCGGTCGATCAGGAAGTCGCCGCTCGACGTGTTTTCGTATTGGCATACGCGGCTTTCCACCAGCGGCGCGCCTTTGAGGGCAGGGAAGCGCCGGGCGAGGTATTCGCGGGCCGCCGCGGTGTTCTCCGCGCTGACGATACGCTCGCCCGAGTCCGGATCGAATGGCGGCCCGTGAAGGTCGAACGCCACCTTGACGCCGCGGTTCTCGATGTCGGGAATCCCGTAAGGCAGGCGGGGATCTGTGCGGTCGAGCCACACCGGCAGCGCGTCCGGCCCGAAGCGCGTATCGCCCGCCGGAATGCCAAAGAAATAGATCTCCTGGCGCGTGGGGAAGATTCTTTCTCCCAGCAGTTGCGGAAAAAGCCTGGCGAGCCACGGTCCACAGGCGAACACGAACGTCTCTGCCTCGATCAGCGATCCTGCGCCCGTGAGAATGCACGGGAGGCGTCCTGCGCCGCTGGGCGTCTCAACCCGGCCGCACAGGATTTCCGCCCCTTTCCGGCGCGACGCGGACGCGACCGCATTGGTCAACCTCCGCGCCAGCAGCGCGCCGCTCGAAGGCTCAAAAACCGCGGCAGAGTCCTCGGGAAAGGACATCTGGGGGAACCGGCGCCGCAGTTGTTCGGAATCGAGCGTTTCAAAGTGCGCGCCGGCGCCGAGCATCGCCTCGCGCGAAGCGTGCAGCATGGCGTCTCCGGCGGGCGCCGCTACAAGCGCCCCGGTTGCGTGAAACAGCGTTTCCGGGCAGCCGTGCAGAAACTCGCGCCAGAGCTCGAGCGCCCGCATCGCCATCCGCGTGTAGATTTCGCCGGCTCCATAGCTGAGACGCAGGATGCGCGTCTCGCCGCCCGAACTCGCCCGGCTGTTTCCCGCGCCATAAGCGTCCACCAGCGCGACGCGTTTACCCTCACCCACCAATCGGTACGCGATCCACGAGCCGAAGACTCCCGCGCCGATTACTGCAACGTCAAACCTTTTCATCGTCACCGCCACTCGTCGCGATTGTACTCAAGCCGCGGCGCGCAATTGTACTCCGCCGATCCGGTAATCTGTTGGCATGGTTGTCGAGATCGAAGGCGTGACGCTGCACCTGGCCCACCCGGATCATATCGATGTCGAATGGGTCGGACAGCAGGAAGCGATGCGGCAGTTGCTGGCCGCCTGGCTGGTCGTCGATCCGCGTGACATGCCCATGAACCCACGCCTTCTCGGTAAGCCCGGCGTTGGCAAAACGACGCTCGCCTATGCCGCCGCACAGCGCCTGCGCCAGGAGGTCTACATTCTCCAAGCCACCGTGGACACGCGCCCGGAGGATCTGCTGGTGACGCCGGTGATTGAAGGCGGATCCCGGCTTCGGTATGTGGCGAGCCCGCTGGTGACGGCGATGATTCGCGGCGGCGTCGCGATTCTCGACGAAGGCAACCGCATGAGCGAGAAAAGTTGGGCGAGCCTTGCGCCACTCCTGGACAACCGGCGCTATGTCGAGTCCATCGCAGCCGGAGTGAAGATTCACGCTCACCCGAATTTCCGCCTTGTCGCCACGATGAACGACGATTCGAGCACCTTCGACCTGCCCGAATACATCCACTCCCGCCTGCAGCCGCAGATCCTCATCGATTTTCCCGAGCGTGACGAAGAACTCGCGATTCTCAAACAAAACCTTCCGTTTGGCGAGGACCGCATCCTGAATTATGTCGCCGATTTTCTCGAGCAGGCGCACGCAGGCGACGAACGCTACACCGTCCGCGACGGCATCAATATCGCGCGCTTCGCCTCGAAACTGCGCGCCTCCGAGGACGGCCGCGCGGATTTTGCCTACCTGGTGAGGACTTCCCTCCTCGAAACGCTGGGCGAAGAGGCTCTCCGCTATGCACCCCGCGCCTGAGCCCGCCTCGATCCTCCGGCGCGGCAACCTGACTTACCTGCCGGCTGTCCCGGGCCGGCTCGAATTCGCTTCCGCGATCCGGCGCCGGCTTCTCGAGCAACGCCCCGCCGCGGTCGCTGTTGAACTGCCTGTGTCTCTCGAAGAGGCCTATCTCGAAGCCGCCGCGCGCCTGCCCGAAATGTCGGTGGTCCTTTACGAGGACGTAGCCGCCGAGGACACCGCGATCTACCTTCCTGTCGAGCCGTGCGACCCGTTCGTCGAAGCGATCCGCACCGCGCTGGAAATGGGCGTGCCGGTGATGTTTCTCGAGGCCGATGGCCTCGCCCGGCCGCACGTGGCCAGTTCGTATCCCGACCCTTACTCGATCCGGCACATCGGACTGGACCGCTATGTGGAAGCCTATCGCCTTCGCCCACAGTCCCCGACACCTGGCATGGAGGCACACGCCGCCGCGATGGCGTGGAAACTGCAAGGCGCGGACCCATTTGCGCCTGTCGCCGTGGTCGTCTCGCTAAACATGCTCAATCCACTGCTCGATGCGATGGAGAAGCCGCAAGAGGCGCCGCCCGCGCCGCGCACTCTGCCCGAGCCGCGCCTGTTGAATCCCCATCCCGATTGCCTCGCCGAGATCACGACCGAGTATCCCTACCTTCAGGAGCGCTATGAGCGCGAGCGCCTGATGCCGGCGGACGGCCCTCTCACCGACCGTCCCCGCGTCCAACTTGATCTTTTCCGCGACGCCGCCCGCGCTTATGAACTCAACACCGGCGAGTCCGTCGCCTCCTGGCAGCGCCTCGCCATGGCGCGCTACACGAGAAATCTGGCCTCGATCTCGGGCGAGCTGACGGCGGGCTTATTCGATATCGCCGTCGCGGCGCGCGGCATCGTCGACGATAACTTCGCCTGGGACGTGTGGGAAACCGCCAACCGGTACCCGGCCCAAAAGGACAAATCCCAGACACTCGAGACAGTGAATCTCTCCGGCGAAGAGGTGTGGCTGAATACCCGCAAGCTCCGGCTGCGGCGCCGTGAGCCGCGGCCCAAGCGCATGTTCCGGCCGCGAGGGCTGAAGCCGCGCAAGAAGGAGCGCGTGCCCGGCGAATGGGCTCGCCAAACCGATGGAAACGCGATCTGTTCTTATCCTCCCGAGGACATCGCTATCGAAAACTACGGCAAGTTCCTTCAGAAAAAGGCGAAAACGATGCTCAGCGAAGAGCGGGTGCGCGTTGAGCCTTTTCTGACAAGCATCTTCGACGGCATCGATCTCCGCGAAACAATCCGGAACTGGCACGAAGGACGTATCTGGGTGCGTAAGTTGGACAGGCTGGCGGGAGAAACCGGCGCGCTTGTAGTCGTCTTCGACGAAGACAAGGAAGACAAATACCCGTATCTGACGACTTGGCTCGGCGAGCACCAGAATGAATCCGACATGGCGTTTTACTCGACTCAGCCGTTCGAGCACTTAGTCGGTCCGGGAATTGGGCGCGCTGAATACGGCGGGTTCCTGATGACTCTTCCCCCGCGCCGTTTATTCGACATATGGGCCGATCCGGATTACGACTTCGCCGAATCGAAGCCGGAGCGTTTGCTTTTGGCCGCGCTGGATTATTCCGTACACCGCTTCATCGTCTACGTTGCCCGGAAACCGCCTCGCTCGATCTTTCGTACCATCGCCGCACGCATGGACCGCCGCATCCTGTATCTGCCGATGGGTGTGTTGGCTCCCGATAAGATCAAACGCCTTCGCGTCGTTCACGTCCTCGACGGCTACGAGCGCCGGGCTCAGGCGCGCGATTTCCTGTGGTAAATTCCGTGACCCTGTAACACCTGCGTTTTACGCTTCACCATTATAGGGGGAACGTAAGCAGATGCCGGACCAGGGTGGCGACACCAGCGTCGCCGATATTTTCTATAAGACCGTTGTTCTATCCTTCGACCTGGCGGGCGCGGAGATCGCCAACTCTCCGCAAGTTCTGGAAAACGCGCTCAAGTCGCCGGACGTCGACAAGGCGCTCCGCCAGACGCTGAGCAGTTTCGCACTTCAGAACGCAGGAAAAACGCAGTTCAACTCCGCCGACGCCCAGAAACTCGGCCAGGCCCTGATCGACAAGGCCGGAGGCAAACTCTCCGACGCCGTCTTGAAGCAGATCCAGGACTCTTCCGAGTACAAAAGCCTCCAGCAGTCCATTCAGGAACTCGAGCAAAAGGTGAAATCCACGCCGGCCGGCGCCTGGATTGACCACCACAAGTATGTGCTCTACATTGCCGCCGCGGTCATCGGCGGGGGCGGCGCCGCCGTGCTCTATATCGCCCACCCGAAGAGCAAGGTCATCGACTTCGCC
>JAJYKC010000280.1 GCA_021788955.1 Acidobacteriota bacterium | reverse complement strand
ACGCATGTGTTGTTTAACGGCGGTTTGCTGCGGGCGGGCGCGGCGCGGGAGCGGCTGATGGATACGCTGAATGCGTGGCTTGCGGCCGAAGGCGCGCCGGCGGCGCAACCGCTGCCGGGCGAGGACTTGATGCAGGCGGTTTCGCGCGGCGCGGCTTACTACGGACTGTCGCGTCTGGGGCGCGGTGTGCGCATTCGCGGCGGCGTACCGCGGACTTACTATGTCGGGATCGAAAGCTCGCTACCGGCGGTGCCGGGGATGCCCGCTCCTCTCAAGGCGCTGACGGTGGTGCCGTACGGGATGGAAGAAGGTACGGAGCTGCGGTTCCCGGATCGGGTATTCGGGCTGGCCGTAGGCGAACCGGCGGAGTTCCGGTTCTTTCATTCGGCGGCGCGGCGCGAGGATGCGGCGGGCGCCCTGCTCGATGAGATGCCGGTCGATGTGGAGGAACTTGCGCCGATGCAGGTGGAGTTGCCGGCCGAAGGCGCGCCGGGCGGGTTCATTCCCGTGACGCTCGAATCGGCCGTGACGCCGACGGGACTGTTGCAGCTTTGGTGCGTGGCGCGCGACGGGCGGCGCTGGAAGCTCGAGTTCAACGTGCGGGAGCGGCATGCCGGATGAACATCGGGATCGATCTCGGCACCACGAACTCAGCCCTGGCGTTCATCGATCCTGAAGAAGCTGCTGGCGCGGATTTCCCGCCGATTCACGTACTCGATATCCCGCAGCACGTGGCTCTGGGGCGGATCGAGCCGCGGCGGACTCTGCCTTCGTTCCTGTTTCTGGGCGAGGAGACTTACATCGGTGCGTACGCAAGGGAGCAGGGCGCGATGATTCCAACGCAGTCGGTACATTCCGCGAAGTCCTGGCTATCAAACCCGGATGTGGACCGGACTGCGAAGATCCTGCCATGGGACGCGCAGGAAGGCGGGCGCGTGCTGACGCCGGTGGAGGTTTCCACGCGGATTCTGGCGCATATCCGCGATGCGTGGAACAACGCGCATCCGGGTGAACCGCTGGCGGGGCAGAACGTCGTGCTGACGGTTCCGGCGTCGTTTGACGAAGAGGCGCGGGAGTTGACGGTGGAGGCCGCGCGGGAGGCGGGCATCGAGAAGCTTACGCTGATCGAGGAGCCGGCAGCGGCGTTTTATTCCTGGATCGCAAATCACCTGACGCAATCGCAGAAGCAGCTCGTAGATGGGCAGCTTGTGCTGGTGTGCGACGTGGGCGGCGGCACCAGCGACTTCACGTTGATCCGGGTGAACCGCGAGAGCGACCGCGTGGAGTTCACGCGTACGGCAGTGGGCCGGCATCTGTTGCTGGGCGGGGACAACCTGGATCTGACGCTGGCGTGGCTGGCGGAGTCGAAGCTGAACCGGCAACTTTCGCTGCGGCAGAGAAGCGCGCTGCGGCGGCAGTGCGCGGAGGCGAAGGAGAGATTGCTCGCCGATGCGGGTTTGCCGTCTGTGGAGATCACGGTGCTCGGATCGGGGGCTTCGCTGATTGGCGGGGCGCTGAAGACGACGATTCTGCGGGAAGAAGCGCTGGAGCTGACGCTCGAAGGGTTTCTACCGATGTGCTCGGCCGAAGACAGGCCGAAGGAAGAAAAGAAGAGCCTGTTCCGTGAGCTGGGTCTGCCTTACGTGTCCGATCCCGCGATCACACGTCACGTGGCGGCGTTTCTGGCAGCGAACGGAAACGCACGGCCGGACGCAATTCTGTTCAACGGCGGGTTTTTCATTCCACAGGTTTGCCGGGACCGCGTGGCCGACGTCGTGGCTTCGTGGACCGGGCGGCGGCCGCTGATCTTCGAGAATCAGGATCTGGATCTCGCCGTGGCGGTGGGGGCTTCGTATTACTCGTACGTGCGCTCGACGGGCGCCGGGTTGATTGTGCGGGGCGGATTGCCGCGCGCATACTTTTTGGGCGCGGGGCAGGCAGGAGAGACGCAGCAGGCGGTTTGCCTGGTGCCGCGCGGGGCGGAGGAAGGCTCGGAAATTGAGCTGGACCAACCGGAGTTGCAGCTTGTGGCGAACAAACCGGTATCGTTCCGGCTGTACAGTTCGCTGGCGCGGACCGAGGACCGGCCTGGAGACACGATTACATTCACGCCGGGCGATGAATCCGGGCTGCACTTGCACGCGCCCCTGCACGCGGTGATCCGGTTCGGCAAGCAGGGAGAGCGGTTGGTGCCGGTGAAGCTGGGCGCGCGGTTGACGGAAGTGGGGACGCTGCAGGTGTGGGCGGATTCGAAAGTAAGCGAGCACCGGTGGAACCTTCAGTTCGACTTGCGCAGGGCGGCGGCGAAATCGGCGCGGCCGGCGGCGGTGGTGAGTGAGGAAGCGTTGAAAGCGGCGCTGGACCTGCTGACACAGACGTTCTCGCAGCGCGTGCTCCCGCCGGAGGAGTTGCCGGCGCGGCTGGAACAGGCGTTGGCGCTGGGGCGGCTGTCGTGGCCATCGAGCGCGATTCGCGCGTTGGCGGATCGGATGCTCGAACTTGCCGACGGGCGCAAGACGAGCGCAGCACACGAAGCGCGGTGGCTGAACCTGTGCGGATTCTGCCTGCGGCCTGGATTCGGGTTTCCGGGCGACGACTATCGCATCGAGCAGGCGCGGCGGGTGTATGCGTCCGGGTTGACCTTCGCCAATCAGGTGCAGAACGAAATCGAGTGGTGGATCTTCTGGGGACGCGTGGCGGGCGGGCTCAACCGGAATCAGCAAGCCGATGTGTACCAGAGGCTTTCGCCGATGCTGCTGCCGCGCGGGCAGAAGAAGGTGCGTCTGAATTCGAGCCTGCTGCGGGAGATGTGGCGCACGGCGGCCAGCCTGGAACTGCTTCCGGCGCCGGTGCGAACACAGCTTGGGGACGCGATCGTCGCGCGATTGAAGACGGGCGAGTTTCGCGAGCCGGGACTGTGGTGCCTGGGGCGGTTGGGAGCGAGGAAGCTGTTTTACGGGCCGATCAACCAGGTGCTGCCGGCGATCACAGTGACGCGGTGGGTCGAGGCTCTGCTAAAGGTGGGCAAGGCGGATTCGACGCTGGTGGCGATGGCGCGCCACACGGGAGATGCGACGAGGGACCTGGTTCCCGCGACGCGAGATCTTGTGCGGCGGGCGCTTCCGGAGGCGCTGCATGCGGTGCTCGAAGGCGAGGGAGAAGAAGATCTAAGCGGCGTATTTGGGGAAGAACTCCCGAGTGGCCTGTTGATTGCTCAAGCGCCGGTCGCCTGAGGGAGCGGGGACTGAGTTGGAACGGCGATTGCGTGTTGCAATTTCGGGCCAGTCCGTCCCGTCTCCGGGCCGGCCTCGTAACAGGAAGAAGTGGGCGCCACGGTGCACGGCTGAGGGGAGCGAGCACGGGACGCAGCGCTATAAAGGATCGGCCGCACGGGTGCGGACGGCGTAAAGGGATCCCTGTGTCAGAACGAAGAGCGTGCGTCCGTCCTTGCCGCCGAACAGCAGATCGAGCGGGCGGTCCGGGATGTGGATTGTGCCTTTGAGTTTGCCGCCGGGGCTGTAAATGAAGATGTCGCCGGCGGCGAGATAGACGTTGCCGTCGCGGTCCTGCGCGAGACTTTCCCCGCCCTGTTCGGCAAACGGTTTCAGGTTGGCGAGGGTGCCGTCTTTGTTGACGGTGGCCGAATAAGTGCGCTCTTCGGCTTCGTTGGTTACGTAGAAGGGTTTGCCGGGGGCAGCCTGGACGAGACCGTAGCATTGGAGGATGTCGGCGAACTTATAGGGTCCCGTGACGAAGGCCGGATCGGTAGGGATGAAGAGCGTGCGGTCCGGCGAGACGTATTGGGATTGCTTGGGCCTGGTAACGTTTTTCGCAAAGAGCTGAGGGAGTGTGACGTAGCGGAGCGTGGCGTGATCGAGGGTGTTTGAGAAATCGCCGTTGACCCAATAGTCGACCGGGAGGACGGGCGTCATGGAGGGGCGATCCGAGGAGGGTTCCGGGGCGAGGACGGTGATCTGGTCTTCGGGGGCGTCCGGGCGGAAGGAGTAGACGGAGAGGCTTTTGCCGCCGGAGGAGACTACGAGGAGATCGCCGGATTTGTCGAAGATGAGGTTGACGGGGTCGAGGGGATCGTCTCGGACAATTCGCAGGTCTTTTGTCTCCGGGTCGAAGCTGTAGATGCGCTGAAAGTGGGAGTCGACGAAGTAGAGGCGGCCGGAGGGATCAACCGCCGCGCCGGAGATGTTGTAAAAGCCGGAGACGAGTTTCTCGACGGGGAGGGTGTTTCGAGGAGGAGCAGTGGGACGGCCGGTGACGTCCAGCCAGGCGAATTCGCGGTCCCGGACGGCGGTGTGGAGGCTGGTGTCGTAGATGCAATCTTCGAAAGAAACTTTGCTCGATCGGACGCGCTGGCGGCAGCCGGAATCGGTACAGATGGCCATGGCGCTGTTGCTGTCGACGTGGACGTTGCGGAAGTGGATGCTGTGGGAGTTGTAGATGCGGACGGCGTAGGGGACGGGATGGTAGCTGCGGACGACGCGATAGCCATGATAGTTGGCGATGGTGATGTCGTGGGAGCGGCTGATGGAAAGCGAGATGGCGGAAGCGCTTTCTTCGCGCTCGCCTTCGGTCTGCGGCGCATATAACTCCCAGTTGGCAACGTTGTCGAGAGCGATCTCGACGCGGACGTGGTGTTCGGCCGAGAGTTCGTAAACTCGACCGGGCGTGGAGGTGTCCGAGACATAGAGGCCGGCGGCGGCGAAGGTGTCGGGCGTCCAGATGTTGGCGAATGTGCCTCCGCCGCCGTGGGTGATCCAGAGACTGGGGAACTGCGAGTCCCAGCGGCGGCGCGGGTCGGGATCGGAGAAGAGGTTGGTGGCGTAGGGATTGACACGTTTGCCGTCGAGGCCGCGCGTGCCGTGGCCTCCAAGGAAGCGGACGTCGTCCATGAGCGACTTCTCGCCGGCCATCCACAGGGCGCCGACCGCGCGACTGT
>JAJYKC010000279.1 GCA_021788955.1 Acidobacteriota bacterium | reverse complement strand
CTCCGTCGTTGCCGAAGTCGTCAGGACCTTCCCGTCCGTTCGTCGGCGCAAGATCATGAGATCTAACCGCACGGTCGGATCCTTACCCAGCGCAGGCAACTGCGTGTTGAGAAGCGTGAGCCCACTCGACACATTTCGGAATTCCGCTACTCCGCCCGGCGGCAGCGACGCACATGACTCGTATTTGACAGCGCCAGTGTCATACCAACTCGAATGAACGATGTGCGTCCACTCGTTTCCCGGCTGTTTGGCTTGGACCCCAAGCACGACAACGCCCGCCGCTTGCAGATCACCGGCACCAGACCTCGGGATGTCCACCGCCTTCTCGGGCCGGTTCGTCAGTCGAACACCAAACCTCAACTTGAAAGAAGCCACATCAGGATCGCCCGCAAGATATGGGCAAGCTACAGCCTGTTGAACCTCAATGCGAACGAGTTGATCGGAACCCAAGTCGGCGGCGACTGCCCCTGGCAACGCGGTAAGCACCACCACGTGGAGAACGACGACTGACCGTTGCACTAAGTGATACTGTAATCCTCCGGGAAGTCGCCCGCCCCCCTTACCCCCGCACCGTGCACTCGCTGATCGCCGCCATAAGCTGCTCCCGCAACCGCCGCAGCACAGGCGAATCGTTCCCCCGCAAGTAGAACAACGCCACCTCCACCGGCAACTCGCTCTCCTTGAGCGGCCGGTACATCACCCCGCGCCGGCCCCAGGATCGGAAGAGCGGCGAGTAGGGCAACCCTGTAGCCGCCGCCACGAACCCTTCAATCGAAAACGGTGACAGCGACTCCTGCACTACCCGCGGAACCACTCCCGCCGCCGCAAACCGCTCCTGCAGCATCCCGTAAATCCACGGGTTCGCCGTCCGCGGAAACAGCACCAGCGGCACGCTCCCCAAATCCGACAGCCTTATCGCCTCGCGCTCCCCCAGCGCATGCCCCTCCGGCATCGCCACCACCAGCGGAGCCCGCGCCAGCCGCTCGATCGTGAAATCCTCCTCCTCCATCGGCACGCCGCAGATCCCCGCCCGTACCCGCGCCGTCCGCACCGCCTCCACCAGCTCGATCGTATCCATCGGCGTGAACTGCAACTCCAGCTCCGGATACTCGCCCTCCAGCGCGCTCTTCACCATCGACACAATCCCGCCGTCGAACTGCGATACGAACCCAACCACCAGCCGCCCCGCCGTCCCTTCTCCCACCTGCCGCGTCAGCCGCACCGCCCGCTCGGCGTTCGCCGCCACCCGCCGCGCCTCTTTCAAAAACACCGCCCCTGCTTCCGTCAGCCTCACATAGTGCGTGTTCCGCTCCAGCAGCCGCACCCCAAGCTCTTCCTCCAGCCACTTGATCTGCTGGCTCAACGGCGGTTGCGCCATGTGCAGCCGCCGCGCCGCCCGCCCGAAGTGCAGCTCCTCGGCCACCGCGATGAAATACCGGAAGTGCCGCAAGTCTAACTGGGCGCTGCTGCCCAAGGGTAAGTGCGAAATCGTAGCCTGTTTGCCCATCGTATCTCCCTTCTTAATGCATCGCCGCCGCCGCGCCCGGCTTCGGCTTCCGCATCAGAAACGCCAGCGGAACCATCAGCAATGTCACCGCCGCGAAAATCACCACCGCGTCGATGTACGCCAGCACCCCCGCCTGCCGCTGCATCGCCCCATAAACCTGCGCGTAAGCCTGTCCCGTCGCATCCGCCGCGCTCGTCCCCGCCACCGCAAGCGTCGAGCTCAGCCCCGTGACCGCGCTCCGGAACGGATGGTCCAGGTTCGTCGTGTGCGCCGCCAGCACCGTCTGGTGATACTGCGCCCGCCGCGCCAGCAGCGACGTTACCGTCGAAATCCCCACGCTGCCGCCCACGTTCCGCGCCAGGTTCATCAGTCCCGACACGCTGTTGTTCTGCTTCTGCGGCACGCCCGTGTAAGACAGCGTGTTGATCGGCACAAACAAAAACGCCATCCCGATCGACTGGTATATCCGCAGCCGCACCGCCGTCGCAAAATCCATCTCCAGGTTCATCGTCGTCATGTGATACAACGCCACCGCGCTGATGAAAAACCCGAACGCCACCAGCCGCCGCGGATCCAACTTACTAACCAGAACGCCGATCACCGGCATCAACAGCATAATCACGAATCCGCCCGGCGACAGCACCTTCCCCGCCAGCTCCGCCGTGTAACCCATGAACGTCTGCAGTAACTGCGGGATCAGCACCGTCGTACCGTAGACGCTAAAACCCAGCATGAACATCATCACGAAGGAAATCGCGAACGTCCGGTTCTTGAATAAGTGCACCTCGATGATCGGGTCCCGCTGATAGATCTCCCACACCACCGCGCCCACCACGCCGATCACCGTCAGCGCCAGAAACGCCACGATGAGATGCGAGCTCAGCCAGTCCTCCCGCTCGCCCTTATCGAGCATCACCTGCAAACTCCCCAGCCCCAGCCCGATCAATCCCAGCCCGATGTAATCCACCGGTCCCGCCTTGGCGCGCTCGCTCGCCAGATACGGCGGATCCTCCACCATCCGCGACGTCAACACCAGCGACACAATCGCCACCGGAATGTTGATGAAGAATATCCACCGCCAACTGAAGTTATCCGTAATAAATCCACCCAGCGTCGGACCCACCGCCGGCGCCAGCACCACCGCCAGTCCGTAAATCGCAAACGCCATTCCGCGCTTGGCCGGCTCGAACGTGTCCGCCAGAATCGCCTGCTCGCTCGGCGCCAGCCCTCCGCCGCCCGCCCCCTGCAGAATGCGGAAGAAAATCAGAAGCCCCAGCGTCGGCGCCACCCCGCACAGAAACGAACTGATCCCGAACAGCGCCACGCACAGCATGTAAAACCGCTTCCGCCCAAACCGCGTCGCCAGCCACGCGCTGATCGGCAGCACCACCGCGTTCGACACCAGGTACGACGTCAGCACCCATGTGCTTTCGTCCTGCCCCGCCGACAAACTTCCCGCAATGTGCGGCAACGCCACGTTCGCGATGCTCGTGTCCAGCACCTCCATGAACGTCGCCAGCGTCACCGTCATCGCGATCGCCCACGGGTTATACTTCGGCTTCCATTGTTCGGACACACTACCCCCTTGCGCGTTTCAATTCACGAATCGGGCGCCGTTACTGCAAGTAAACTTTCGGCACCACCGACATGCCCGGCCTCAGGTGATGGTCTTCGTTCTGCCCGGGGTCCAGGTCGATGCGCACCGGAATCCGCTGCACCACCTTCACGTAATTCCCTGTCGCGTTCTCCGGCGGAAGCAGGCTGAACCGCGACCCGCTCGCCCCGCCGATGCCCGTCACACGGCCCGTGTAATCCCGGCCAAACGCGTCTACCGAAAACTTCACTTTCTGGCCGGCCTTCATATGCTGCAGTTGCGTCTCTTTGAAGTTCGCCGTGATCCAGATATCGTCCAGCGGAACAATCGCCATTAACTGCTGCCCCGGCGATATATTCTGACCCACCTCGGCCGTCTTCTTCCCCACCACGCCACTTACAGGCGCCACAATCGTCGTGTAACTCAAGTTCAACCGCGCCTGGTCGAGCGCCGCCTTCTTCTCCAGTAACTTCGCCTCCGAACCCTTCAGCCGCGCCCTGCTCACCGCCACCTGCTGCGGACCCGTCATCGCCTGCTGCACTGAAGCGTCTGCCTGCGCAATCCGCGCCTGCGCCTGCTGAATCGCCGCCTCCGCCACCGTCACGTTCTGTGTCGCTTCCTGCAGCGACGCTTCCCGCGCGCTCAACGCCGCCTTCGCCGCAGCCGCCGTCTGCACCGCCTGGTCGTACTGCTGTTGGCTCACTTCTTCCTTCGCCACTAACTGCTTGTACCGCCCCACATCATCGGCCGCTTTCTTGTAATCGGCCTCCGCCTCCGCCACCTGCGCCTGCGCCGACTGGAGCCGCGCATGATACGCATTCAACTGCCGCTCCGAGCTCAGCAGCGCCGCCGCCGCGTCTGCCTTCGTCGAGTGCGCCCCTTTCAGCGTGCTCTCGGTCGTCACGCTCGTAATCGGCACATCGGTCTGCGAACTCATCACGGTCGCTTCGGCGTCCGCCACGTCGGCCTCCGCCTTCGCCACCGCCACTTCGTAATCCCGCGGGTCGATCTTCACTAGCACGTCCCCCGCCTTCACATACTGTGCGTCCTCCACCAGCACGTCCGTCACGTGCCCGCTGATCCGCGCGCTGATCGAATTCACATGCCCGTCCACTTGCGCATCGTCGGTCGACTCATACGATCCGAGATAATTCCACAGAAAATACCCGCCCACCGCCAGCACCACAAGCAGGATCGGAATCATGATCCGGACTTTCCCGCTACGCCCCCGCACCGAGGACTTCCGGCTTCCGGCTTCTTTCTTCTCTTGTTCTGTCGTTTCCGCCATCTCACTTCACCTCGATGAACTTCTTGATCGTCTCCGCGGTCGAGCCCAGCGCCCGCGCCAGCGCCGCCTTCGCCACGTTGTGCTCATAAAGCGCGGCGATCAGATTATCGTTCGCTGACGCCACAGACTCCTGCGCCTGCACCACTTCAATGTTGTCCGTCACTCCCGCCACAAACCGGTCCCGCGCCTGCACAAGAGTCTCGTTCGCCAATTCGAGATTGCTCCGCGCCACCGTCACCTGGTCCGACGCCGTCTTCACATCCAGCAGCGCCGCCCGCACCTGATAGTCGATCTGCGCCCCCAGGTTCGCCAGTTCGTCCTGGCTCTGCTTGAGCGAAGCCCGCGCCTTCTCCTCGTCGGAGCGTATCCGCCCCCCATCGAAGATGTTGAAGTTCACCGTCCCGGCCACCTCGAATACGCCGTGCGAATTGTTCGGAGTCACGCCCGCGTCGCCGTAGAATCCGTTCACTCCCACCGTCGGATACCACTCGCCCTTCGCCGCCCGCACCGTTAGCTCCGCCGCCGCCACCTGATGCTTCGCGCTCAAATAATCCGCCCGCTGCTTGT
>JAJYKC010000278.1 GCA_021788955.1 Acidobacteriota bacterium | reverse complement strand
AAATCGCGTACGGGTTGTTCGCGCTCTCGGTGTCGATCACGGAGCGGACCAGCGCCGGGTCCACGCGATACGCGGCGGCAGCGTTGCCGGCCAGGATGTCCACCTGTTCCGTGGTCTTATGCGCCGGGGCCAGGCGCGCCGGACCGCTGGGCACCACGCTCCTCACGAGATGTCCCGTCTTCGGGTCCACGCGCACCACCGACTTCCATCCCTCCGTTTGAGCGTCAGCGGCGGAAGCCGCGCAAGCAAGACCGGCGCCCGCCACGAAAAAACAAAAGCACAACTTTTGTTTTATTCGATTATAGCCCAGACTCTTCATCCTTTCCATGAAATTCCAGTGGCGGCTCGCGGGGAACCCGCCTCTTTGAATGGTATCCTCATTGCATGTTTAGCGCGGGCTTCGTGCTGGCAGGAGGCGGAAGCTCCCGCATGGGCCGCGACAAGGCTCTGCTGCCCTTCGCCGGAGGCGTCCTGTTGGAGCATGTCGCGCGCGAGGTCGAAGCAGCCGCGGGCTCGATGACCCTTCTTGGCGATCCCGCCCTTTACGGCCATCTCGGCTGGCCCGCGTGGCCCGATCTCATCCCTGGTCGCGGACCGCTGGGTGCGCTGTACACCGCGCTGAGCCGGACTGAAGCCGACTGGAATCTGCTCGTGGCATGCGACGTGCCCCATATCCGCCGGAAGGACCTGGCGCTGCTGCTTGAGGAAGCCGGCGCGGCGCAGGCCGATTGCGTGGCGCCGCTCAGCGAAGAAAAACAAAGCCATCCGCTGTGCGCGGCCTACCATCGCCGCGCCCTGCCGGCCGTGACTCGGGCTTTGAAAGATAACCATCTGAAAATGCAGGATTTGCTTATGGCCATTCAGACCTCTTACACCAGAGCTATCGGCCCGGACCGCTTAACGAACGTGAACACCCCGGAGGAGTGGATTGACGCCTGTCGGACCCCCCGCTGAGCACACTTCTTACTATCTGGAGTTCGACCACGTCAATAAGACGTTCGACCACCCTGTTTTAGTTGACGTAAGTTTTCACCTTCGGGCGGGCCATACGCTCGCCATCATCGGGCGTTCGGGGGTCGGAAAGTCCGTAACTCTTTCGCACATCATGGGCTTCCAGCACCCGGACTCGGGACGGATCTTTGTCTCCTACCGCGATATTACGGATTTCACCGAACAGGAATTGCGGCAAATCCGGCGGAAAGTGACCATGGTGTTCCAGAACGGGGCCTTGTTCGACTCGCTCACGGTGGGTGAGAACATTCTTTTCTCCCTCGAGCTGCGCGAAGATTACGATGCCCAGAACAAGGAAGACGTCGTCGACGGACTGCTGAGCATGGTGGATCTGCTCGAATACCGCGATGTTTACCCGGCGGAGCTCTCCACCGGGTACAAGCGCGCCGTGGCCATCGCGCGCGCGCTCGCCGCTCAGCCCGAATGCCTGCTCTACGACGAGCCGACCACGATGGTCGATCCGATCATGTCGGAGTTGCTCAGCAATCTCATGCTGCGTCTGAAGCAGCAGTTGCGGCTTACCTCGGTGGTGGTCACGCATGATCTCGACCTGATGCGCAAGGTTGCCGACGATGTGGTCTTTCTCGCCGAGGGACGTGTGGCCTACTTTGGCCCGGTGGAAGAGATCGACCGCTGCGAGGACGACTTGGTTCGGGAATTCCTGGGAATGGACCGGCTCGATTTCAGCCACCGTTAGAGCCGGGGTTCGCGTTTCGTGAAAATCAGGATATGCTGCCGCGGCAGCGTTTCGACGACGCGGCTAAG
This sequence comes from Acidobacteriota bacterium, assembly GCA_021788955.1. The sequence goes on along the minus strand of JAJYKC010000278.1, from coordinate 3,186 downwards.
GCGGTAGCCTTCGGCCTCCACCTCGAGCTTGGCCTCCGCGACGGTCATCTCGTGATCCGGACGGATGGGGATAGTTGGGTCCTCTTTGCGATATTCAAGCAGCACCAGCCTTCCCTCGGGCTTGAGCGCAACGCGCAGCGCGCGCAGCATCGCCTGCGGTTCGGCCAACTCGTGGTAGACGTCGACCATCAGTGCGAGATCGATCGCGTTGTCCGGAAGTTTCGGATTCTTCGGGTCGCCGAGCACGGCTTGTATGTCGGTGAGCCCGGCGCGCGCCGCGTTGGCCTCAAGCCGGCGGATCATCTCCGGTTGAATATCGACGCCGTAGACGCGGCCCGAAGGCGCAACCCGCCGCGCGATGCGGAGCGTCATGTATCCGGTGCCCGCGCCGATGTCGGCAACGGTCATCCCGGGCTTCAAGTTTAGAACGTCGAGCGCCTTGTCGGGGTGCTCTTCCGTGGCGCGCTCGGGACGGTCGAGCCAGTCGGCGCCCGCCGCGCTCATCACCGGTGCGATCCGCCGTCCGCTGACGGGTTCGACGCCTTGCCAGCCGGACGCGTTCACCGCAAACGCGAGTGCGAAAATCCAGATCAGCCGCCGCATCGACGACTCCAGGATACCTTCGCCGGAAGCCAGGTGCGGCAGGACTACGATGAAAGAGGTACGCGACCCTCATGCGATGGTTTCCGGCCGTGGCGCTGTTCGTCTTCGTGATGCACGCCCAGACGCGCGGATTAAAGATCGAAAACGCCGTCGTCCGCACGTTCGACGAAGGACCCATCGCGGCGTCCGATTACCGCTTCCGCGCCGGCGACACTGTTTACTTCAGCTTCCAGATCTCGGGCTACCGCACCGAGAGCGTCGAGTACGCCGTGGACAAAGTGCACTTGAGCTGGACGATCGCCGTTCAGGACGGCAAAGGCGTGCCGCTCGAAAAGTCTACCGAGGGGACCATCGACACCACCGTCACTCCGGAGGACCGGAACTGGAGGCCGATCGAGCGGCACAACATCGTGCTGCCGCCGATCGTTCCCGAAGGCCGGTTCCATATTGTCCTCGAAGTTCGGGACGAGCTTGCCAAATCGAGCCAGAAGGCCGACATTCCCTTCTTGTTGGCAGGCTACACGGCGCCGCCCGATACGCCGCTCGGTGCGCGCAACTTCCGTTTCTACCGGACCTCGGAGGAGAAGGACCCGCTCGAGGTCGCCGCCTACACGCCGGGCGATACGCTGTGGGCGAGGTTCGAGATCGTCGGCTACCAGCTTGGGGAAGGGAACCGTTACTCGGTGGAGTACGGACTTAAGGTGCTTAAGGCCGATGGTTCGGTGGCGTTGGAGCAGCCGAATGCGGCTCAGGCGGAAGCGACGCCGTTCTACCCGCAGCGGATGGTTCCCGGCGTACTTAGCCTGAATATACCCAGGGACTTGGCTAAGTCTAATTACACAATACTAGTCACCGTCACCGACCAGCTCAGCGGGCGCTCCGCCGAGGCGCGCCAGGCTTTCTCGGTCGAATAACTCGTCCAACTGGTGGAAGAGGATTCCGGGGTAAGCCCCACTACGAAGGCAGGCGCAGGCTTACGCGCCAGTCAGGACTATGCCTTTATTTCGCACGCGCAGCGCCGCTTTGTTCGGCATCCACGCCCAGGTCATCGATGTGGAAGTGGATATGTATCCTTCGGGAAACACTCGGGATTTTGTCACCGTAGGGATGCCCGACACGGCAGTGCGCGAAAGCCGTGAACGGATCAAATCCGCGCTGATCAACTCCGGCTTCGGCTATCCGAGCAAAAGCGTTACGATCAACCTCGCCCCGGCCAATGTCCGCAAGGAAGGCGCCGGATTCGATCTGCCGATGGCGATGGGCATTCTGGGGGCGATGAACGTCGTCAAACCCAGCGACCACCTGCTGCTGGCCGGGGAACTGTCGTTGGACGGCTCGCTGCGCCCTGTGCGCGGGGCTCTGTCGATGGCGGTGTGCGCCCGGCGCGAGGGGATCCGCAACCTGCTGGTGCCGGCCGACAATGCGGCGGAAGCGTCGGTGGCTATGGGCGTGAACGTATTCGGGATGAAGGATCTGCGCCAGGTAGTCGAATTTTTGAACGCACCCGGCGAGTTTTCCCCCGCGGTGCCCGCCTCCGGCCAGGACAGTTTTGCGCAGGACGGCGTTCCCGACTTCGGCGACGTCCGCGGCCAGGCTTCGGCCAAGCGGGCGCTGCTGGTGGCTGCGGCAGGCTCGCACAACCTGCTCATGATCGGCCCACCCGGTTCGGGTAAGACCATGCTCGCCCGGCGGTTTGCCGGCATTCTGCCACCCCTGACCTTTGCAGAAGCGCTCGAGACCACGCAGATTCACAGCGTCGCGGGACTATTGGCCCCCGGTTCCGGCCTGCTCGCCACCCGGCCGTTCCGCTCACCGCATCATTCGGTTTCCGACGCTGGCCTACTTGGCGGAGGCTCGGGTACGCCGCGGCCGGGTGAGGTCAGCCTGGCGCACAACGGGGTCCTGTTTCTCGATGAGTTGCCCGAGTTCCCGCGCAATGTACTCGAACAGCTTCGGCAGCCGCTGGAAGAGTCGAGCGTCACCATTGCCCGCAGCAACATGACGCTGTCGTTTCCCTCACGCTTCATGCTCGTGGCTGCCATGAACCCCTGTCCCTGCGGCTACTACGGCGATGCGACGCGCGAGTGCCGCTGCACCGGTGCGATCATTCAGCGCTATCTCGGAAAGGTCAGCGGGCCGCTGCTTGACCGGATCGACCTGCACATCGAGGTGCCCGCGGTGGCCTACCAGGAGTTGCGCGGTAGCCAGCAGGGCCAGCGTTCGTCCGAGATGCGCGAGCGCGTGGAAGCGGCGCGGCGGATTCAATCCGGGCGCGGCTTCTACAACGCGCACGTTCCAGCCCGCGAACTGCGAAAGCTCTGCGCGCTCGACGACGCGGGCGAACGGACTCTCGAAATGGCCGTCCGCCGCATGGGGCTGTCGGCCCGCGCCCATGACCGGCTGCTCAAGGTCGGCCGCACGATCGCCGACCTCGATGGCGCGGCGAACGTCAGCGCAAAACACCTCGCCGAAGCGGTGCAATACCGCAGCCTCGACCGCAACTACTGGAATTGAAAGACCTTCCCTACCCCCTGGAAGCCCGGCAAGCCGCTAAACTAAGGCCAGAAGTCCGTAAATATTGAA
>JAJYKC010000277.1 GCA_021788955.1 Acidobacteriota bacterium | reverse complement strand
TTCCGATCTGCGGCCCCACCTTCCGCAGCCACGCGTGGTTGTAGCAATCGAGCAGCGCCACCAGACCGACCTGCTTCCCTCGCACGGCGATCTGTTGCGCCATCTCATACGCCACGAACCCGCCCGTGCACACGCCGGCCAGATGATACGGCCCCTCCGGTTGCGCTTCGAGAATTTCACCAACATACCGCTCCGCCAGTTCTTCTACGCGATACCTGTCCTCGGCCCCAAGCGGAAAACGGAATGCCGTCAGCGGCTGGCCGCTCCCCAGGCGCCGCGCCAGGTGGAAGAATCCCACCTCGTCCCCGCTCGAACCTGGAATGCAGAACAGCGCCGGCGCCCCCGTGCCCGCTCTCACTACCCTGCGCAGCGCTTCACCCTCCGCTTGCACCCCCCTTGCCGTCGTTTCCAGACTCCGCAACACGCCCAGGGCCGTCGGGTCTTCCAGAAACGCGACCATCGAAACGTCTCGCCCGGCCGTAGCGCGCAGCTTCGCCAGCAACATCCCAGCCAACAGCGAGTCTCCACCGAGGTCGAAAAAGCTGTCCCGCATCCCCACCCGCTCCACGCTCAGCGTCGTGGCAAACAGTTTCGCGATCTCCTGCTCCGCTTTCGACTGCGGCGCGGCAAATTCCACCGCACCCGCCGCTGGCTGGATCATTCCCATCCCAAGCTTTTCCGCCAGCCCGATCCGCTGTATCTTCCCGCTCGGTCCCTTCGGAATCTCCGGCACGAACAGAATCTTCTCCGGAGCCTTGAAGCTCGCCAGACTCCCGGCGGCGAATTCGCGCAGTTCCCGCTCACCCACCTCCCGCCCCGGCTTGAGAACCACCGCCGCCGCAACCGTCTCACCCAGCAATGCATGGGGCGCCGCGAACGCCGCCGCTTGGCCCACCGCCGGATGCCGCAACAAAACTTCATCCACCTCTCGCGGCGCGATCTTCTCTCCAGCCCGGTTGATGATCTCCTTCCGCCGCCCGGTCAGAAACAGGTATCCGTCTTCGTCGAGATACCCTTCATCCCCCGTCCGGAACCACCCGTGGCTGAACGAACGCTCATTGGCCTCCGCGTTCTTCTCATAGCCCGCCATTACGTTCGGCCCTCGGATGACGACCTCACCCGCCGCGCCGGGCGGCAGAAGATTCCCCGCATCGTCCATCACCGCCACTTCCGGACCCGCCGCCACACCCACAGATCCCGGCTTCCGCCGCCCCGGAGGCAACGTGTTCGACGCCATCTGGTGCGCCGCCTCCGTCATCCCGTAAGCCTCGATCACCGGCGCGCGAAACACCGCCTCCATCTCCTCCATCAGCGATGGCGCCAGAGCAGAAGAACACGATCGGATAAACCGGAACGAGTGCCGCGCGGCCAACTCCGGCTTCGCTTGCGCCCGCGCCAGCACCGACTGATGAATCGTCGGAACCGCCGTGTACCACGTCGGCCCGAACTCCTCCACCCATTCGAAAAACCGCGGAGCGACGAACCCCGGACAACAAACCACGCTCGCGCCCCGCGCCACCGTCGCCAGTACCCCCGCCATCAAACCATGTACGTGAAACAGCGGCATCACATTCAGGCACCTGTCGTCAGGCCCCAACCGCAACGACTCCCCGATATGATCCGCCGAGGCACACAGATTGGCCTGCGTCAGCGGAACCAGCTTGGGCCGCGAACTCGTGCCCGAAGTATGCAGCAGCACCGCGATGTCATCCGGCCCCGGCCGCGCCGCATCGTCAGGTTCCCCGGCATCCAATCCTTCCACGGCAACGTCCCCAGCCAACCCTCGTGCGCCCGGCGTCAACTCGAGTACCGGAATGCCCAGCCTTGCCCCCACACCCCGAGCCTCGGTTGCAAGCCCACTCTCAACCACCAGCGCGCTCGGCCGCAAATCCTCGAGATAAAAGGCGAACTCACTTGCGCGATACGACGGGTTCAGCGGCGCGCACGCAGCGTGCGCGCAAATCCCCAGAAACGCCGTAGCCGCTTGCGGGCCGTTCGAACACACCAACGCCACCCGGGCGCTACGTTTCAAGCGCACTCGCCCAAGGCCCGCCCCAATTCGCCTCACAACCTCATCGAGACCGCGATATGTCAGCGGCTCGCACTCCGGAGCCAGCACTGCCGCGGCGTCCGGACACAACTCCGCCTGGACGCAGATCATGCGTCCCACGATCCGCTCGCTCATTCCCGATTCCTTTCCACGGTCGTCCGGTCGCAGTGTGCGCCAGACTACGGCCTAAGTCTTAAAAGCCCTAGCAACCCGCGGCCCAGACTTAAATCGGTCCAGTACGGCTAGAACGCGTCTCTCATTGTCGAATCCGGTCGGCCATCTTAGACTGGCAATTTGGAGATTAGTGTCGTCATCCCGGTTTTCAATGATGCACTGTCTCTCGCCCGCTGTCTCCAGGCTCTGAAACACTCCCTGCTCCAGCCTCGGGAGTGCATCGTCGTCGATGACGGCTCTACCGACAACTCCCCTGCCATCGCGCGCCAGGCCGGCGCTTCCGTCGTCCGCACGCCCCGGCGCATGGGACCCGCGGCCGCGCGCAACCGCGGCGCCGCTTTTGCCAAAGGCGGCCTGATCGTCTTCATCGACTCCGATGTCTGTGTCCACCCGGAAACACTCGGCCGCATCCACGCGCGCTTTGCCGGAGACACCACCCTCGACGCCCTAATCGGCTCTTACGACGACGAACCCGACAGCCCAGGTCTTGTCTCGCAGTACAAGAACCTCCTGCACCACTTCATGCATCAGCATTCGCGTAAGGATGCTTCCACATTTTGGACCGGCTGCGGAGCGATCCGCCGCAAAGTCTTTCTTGGCATCGGAGGCTTCGACGAGTGCTACATCCGTCCGTGCATTGAAGACATCGCCCTTGGGCATCGTCTCCGCCGCGCCGGCTACCGCATCGCACTCGACACCTCCGTCCAGGTCAAGCACCTGAAACACTGGTCCGTCGCTTCGTGGCTTCATACCGACATCTGGCGCCGCGCCCTGCCCTGGACACGGCTCATCCTCCGTTCCGCCACGCTCCCGGACCATCTCAACCTGGCCGTCTCCGAGCGCATTGCCGGTATCTCCGTTTTCTCCCTGGTGGCCATCGCCGCCGCGCTCCTTGTCTCCGGCCACTGGGCCCTCGCACTGGCGCCGGTTGCCGCTGCTGTCCCCGTGAGCGCAAAATTCTACCGCTTCATCGCCAACAAACGCGGCTGGGCCTTCGCCGCCGGCGTCGTGCCCCTGCATCTGGCTTACTACGTCTATAGCTGCCTCGCATTCGGAGCCGGTGTCCTGCTGCACTTCCTGAAGTGGCGCTGGGAACCCGAACCGGCCGCTCCATCCTCCGTCCGCGCCGTGGAGCATCACGCCGTTACAGCCGCATCAGAGCATGCCACGTCCCGCTGACAATCCCCATCGCCTGCGGGCTGAGTTGCAGCAGCACGCGTAACTCCACCAGCACCGCCGGCAATACAAACCACCGCGGCCCACCCCGAAACACCCGCAATCCCACTAGAAAAAACAAAGGCGTGTACGGCCGCCCAAAGCTGTACGCCGATTTCCAGAATCCCGGTCCGCTCGCCAGCGCGAAAAGCACCAGACAAGCGCCGGTCGCCCACCACTCGGCATCGATGCTCCGCCGCCAACGCCACAAACACCAAAGCGCAAGCCCTACTGCCAGCGCCATTCCGCACAGCGCCAACTCGTCGAAAAACTGAATCGCGTGCTGCGTTGCTGGTTCAAACGGATAACTCAGCGGATGCATCATCTGCAGGGGAATCCCCACGAACGGATGCCGGAAAAACCACGGTTGCACGATACCATGCCCGCCGCCCGCGCCCGCTCGCCGCTGCATCGAGACCGTGATCCATCGGTACCAGACCAGCGTCGGAATCGCCGCGGCGCCCATCGCCACCCCCCGCAGCCACCTTCTCCGGCCGAATGCGTCCATCGAACTGGCGCCGATAAAGATCAACCCTGTTTCGCGCGCCAACGCAGCCGCTGTCAGCACGGCCCACAGTGGCCGCGCCGCGTCCTTCCGGGCATACCACACGAATCCCGCGCATAAAGCCGTCAGCGTCAGGTCCACCGTCATGCGGTCGACCGAAATCATCGTCGCCGGCAAGGCGAGAAACGCCAGGCCCCATGCCGCCGCCCAACCATACGACAGCGCATACCGGCCCAGCCAATAGATGCCGGCAAAAATCGATAGCAGGATCACGGCGTCATACGCGGCGTCCACGTAACCCGCCTGCCCGCCCGCGATCAACCACGCCAGCGCCGGCACGAGAACCAGCCGGTACCTCCAGACGCGGTCGTCAAAGCAAGCGCCCCAGGGCTTCCGGAACCATGGGTCGTGCGCAACCAGGCGATAGAACTGGCCGTCGTAACCAGGCGAGGCGGGAAACACGTACGTGCCCCCGGCAAGCTCCGTGGGCGCTGGAAACTGCGTTCCCGTGCAAAACAGCGCCGTCCAGTTCCCGCCGTAGTTGAAATGGACCGTCGCTGCCTGCCACGTCAACACAAGCAGAACCCCCACCACCGCGTAAAGCAAGCAGTTCTTCCGCCGCGCCGCCTCCGCGTCTGACGAAACTCGCTCCGTCGGGATTGGTTGCGTCATGGCGCGGGGATCAAGCGAAAAATGACAGTATACTATCTGGTACTTTACTCGACGCCCGACAAATCACATCGCAGACACGCCGCGCCCGACGTCCAACCGCGCCCGAAGTCCTGGTATCTCGACCCTCTCGTCGCCGGGCAAAAACGCGAAGTGCATCAGCGCCTCGTCCGCCGATGGCTGAATGGCGCCACGGTCCAGTCCGTCCTCAAGACCGACGTCTTCGAGGAAGCCTTCGGCCGCGACCGGATCCTCTTCGACCTCTTTCCCGAAGCCGGCCTCGTCGTCGGCATGGACATCGACCCCGCTCACGTCGCCGCCGCCCAACGCCACGCGCCGCCTCAAAACCT
>JAJYKC010000276.1 GCA_021788955.1 Acidobacteriota bacterium | reverse complement strand
CCGTGCTTACAAACAAACCATCGCTCGTCCCCGCGTACAGTGTCCCGCCGCCCGAATCATAGCGGAGTGCAAAAACGCGCATCCCCTCGAGGGGGAACGGTAGCGGCGGCGGGGCCGTAACGCGCCTCCGGGCTCCGGACTTTGCTCGCGACGGCAGCGTTTCTGCTCTTCCTCCCGCGCGACGAAACAGTTCGGCTTTTCCCAGTGGACGCCTCCATCAGTGGAGCGCAGCAGCCCGTCGAAGCTCGCCGCCCAGATCCGCTGCCCATCCACAGGTGACACCGTGAAAGAAACGATGTTCTGGTCGAGAAGCCGCTGATGATCCGCCACCAGCGCCCATGACCCGCCGTCGTCTTCACTTCGGAACAGCCCCCCAAACTCTCCGTCATACGCCGTGGCCGCCAGCATCGTGTTTCGGCCGCCCGCACGAGCTGCAAATCCGGTGATATTTCGGTTCACAAACCCGTTGTTCACGGCCCGGTATGTCTCACCGCCGTCCGTAGTCTTGTAGATACCTCCTGCTTCCGTCGCCAGATAAAGGGTTCGTCCATCCAGCGGATCTACTACTAATCCGTTGACGTCGTGTGTGGACTTCTTGACCCACGTCGCGCCGCCGTCAGCCGTCTTCCAGATCCCAACCGTCGTTCCTGCGTATAGCGTCTCAGGATGCTGCGGATCCTGAACAATCGCGTGTGTCCGGCGGTCCGTTCCCGGAATCCCGTGCAGCTTTGTCCACTCCCCTCCTCCGTTGCGGCTGCAGTAGATGCCGCTACACGCGCTCGCATAGATCACGTCCGGCTGGTTCGCATCAACTCGGATTGTGAAGACGTCGGAGTCGTCGATCATACCGTCGTGAATCGACCGCCAGTTCTTCCCTCCATCACTCGTCTTCCAGGGTAGGTGTGGTGTGCCGGCGTAAATCACGCCGGGGTCTTTCGGATCGAACGCCAGAGAAACGATCGTCTGGATTCCGTCATCGCCTGCCGGCGACACACGCTCCCAATTTGCTCCCGCATCCGTGGTCCGCCACACGCCCTCGTCGGTTCCCGCCGCCATCACACGGTCGTCGCCCGGCCAGACCGCGAGCGCGTAGACACTCCTGCCTTGCATCCCATTCAACTGCTTCCAGATCTTGCCCGCGTCGCCGCTTTCATACAAGCCCGCTGACGGGTCATGCGCGCCGCGGACCTCGGCCGCAACGCCAACCCAATACACTCCGTCGCGCCGCGGGTCGATGGCCAGCGAATAAATTGACACATGATACAGCCTTGGAAACGGCAGCGGCTGCCAACTCGCTGCGCCGTCCTCACTCCGAAAAAGGCGCGCCGTCCGGGTACCCGCCAGCAATGTCAAATGATGCTGGGGGTCGATGGCGAGGTTCTGCGCGCTTCCCCCAAACGGACCTCGCGCCACCCAATCCGCGTGAAGCGGCCCCAGAGCCGCGGCCAGAAGAAATGCAATCTTCGCACTACGCATCTTCAGTTGCGACACTATCATAGCCGCCACGGCCCCAACAATTTCTCGACTCTCGCAGAGGGAATTAGCGGTCTGTCAGAATCGTGGCTGGGAGACCGTTTCTGACCTTGCCCCGCCAACTTGTCGAGTGTGTTCCGAACTTCTCGGTTGGCCGCGACGCGGCCGTCGCGGCCGCGCTGTCCGCCGCCATCGGGGAGGCGGGCGCAACTGTCCTCCGCACTGACTCCGACGGCGATCACAATCGTTCCGTAATCACTTTCGCCGGTTCCCCGGAAACAGTCTCTGAAGCAGCCTTCCATGCCATTGCCCGGGCATCCGAACTTATCGACCTGCGCCGGCACCGCGGCGTCCACCCCCGGATCGGGGCTACCGACGTCGTGCCGTTCGTTCCCCTCCATGGCATAACGTTACACGATTGCGGGCAACTGGCGCGTACAACGGGTGAGCGCGTCTGGCGCGAACTCCACATCCCCGTGTACTTTTACGAAGCCTCGGCCCTCGATTCCTCTCGACGGCGTTTGGAAGTGGTCCGCCAGGGCCAATTTGAGGCGCCCGCTCTGTTACCCGACCTCGGCGGTCCTGCACTCCATCCGACGGCGGGGGCTTCTATCCTTGGCGCGCGCAGGCTCCTCGCCGCCTTTAACATCATCCTTAATTCTGCCGACCTTGCCGCGGCGCGCGCCATTGCGCACAAGATCCGCGCATCGAACGGCGGCTTTCCCGGCGTTAAAGCCATGGGCGTGTTTCTCGCCTCCCGTCATTTAGCGCAAGTTTCAATGAACCTTACCGATCTCGACGCCACCAACCCCGAGCAAGTCTTTCTCGCCGTCGAGTCGGAGGCAGCCGGCCACGGCATAGGCATCCACAGCACAGAATTGATCGGTCTCATCCCGCGTGCCTCCGTCGAATCCTCTCCGGGCGCCTTCGCCGTGTGCGAGGACTTCGGCCCGCACCGCATTCTCGAAGCGCGGCTTGCCGAAGCCTTTCCGGACTATCCCCGTCTCTGAGCCGCCGGTATTCGCCCCAGCCGCAGAATTTATTTGCAAAAGAAATGTACTTTGTAGTATAAAGTACTAATGCGACACTACAGACGCATTACCGCCGGCGCCGAACTGCTCCTGGTCTTTCCGGCGACGCTCTTCATGGCCGCTCTCGTCGTCCGCAACTTCCAGCCCGAGCAATTCGAACCCGCCCACACCGCCCAGCGCATCGTGAACTGGTATGCCAGCCACACGGCCATCGGCCTGTGGGTCCTGCTCATCGCGCTTCCGCTCACGGTGCTCGTCACGGGCGGCGTAGCCCTCCTCCACCTCTGGAACAACGACGCGGACTTCCGCCAAGCCACGCGCGAGGCTCTCTCGGTCCTGCGCGCATACCTCTCCGAATTTCTCCTCGCCGCGGCCACCTTCACAGCCACCGCCATCCTGGCGATCGTCGCCTTGCACATGATCACGGATTGACGGCGGCTGCGCGGCACGCGTGAAGATTTTCTACAATACAGATCCAGGCCCGCTCCGTGCCCACAAAGCTATTCTTGCGACACGCGCACGACACTCTCCCGGATGAATGGGGCGCCTCCATCGCGCAGCCAGTCAAAATGCGGTTACAAGTGCCGATGCTTGTTGTAGGTGACGGCGGTACGGCGATCGAGATTCATCGCGCCGCCCTCGGGGCTTCCGCATCGTGGCGCTCGGGCGAACCCGCCGCTGGACACCGCCGCGCTCTGGCAGCCGGGGCCAAAGAGCGCAGCCCGGTCCTCGAACACCAACACTCAACCGCAGGTCCCCGGCCGATTCGGAGGATGGTCCAGGGCGCTGTCATTGACCCCTTTGGCCATACGTGGTTGATTGGAAGGATTCTCGAATGAGACCGCGCCCTCTGGCCGTCACAATCATCGGCTGCGTGTACATTCTGACCGGCGTGGTCACCGGCGCATTTCATTTCATGCAAGCCTGGGCCCGCCGGCCGCTTTCATCCGATCTGATCTGGATCGAACTTACCGCCGCCGCGGCCATTATTGCTGGGGCGTTTCTGCTGCGCGGCCACGACTGGGCCCGCTGGCTTGCGCTCGCCTGGATGGCGTTCCACGTGGTCCTCAGCATCTTCCACACGATCCCGGAGTTAGCGATCCATAGCCTGTTTTTCGCGGTACTGGCGTATTTTCTCCTTCGCGCCTCCGCGAACTGCTACTTTCGCTCCGCTCGGACTCCGGCCGTATAGATACTACGCTCGGAGGCGCGCCTGGTCATTCGCCGGCCCTCCGCGGCGGACTTAGTGCTTCACGGCAATCGCGGAAATCTCGATCTTGGCTCCCCCGATCAACCCGGCCACTTGCACCGTAGCGCGCGCGGGTTTCGGATCCGGCATCAGCCGTTTGTAGACCTCGTTCATTTTCGGAACATCGTTCAAATCCGTGACGTAAACCGTCACCGACGTGATATCCGTCATCTGGAAGCCTGCTTCCTTGACCACTTTTTCGACCGCCGCGATGGCGTTCGTCGTCTGCAGAGTGATGTCGGTCCCTGTGACTTTTCCATGCGCGTCGGGCCCTTGCTGGCCCGCCACATAAAGAGTATTGCCTGCGACGTAGCCGTCGCTGAACGGCATACCTTTCTTGAAGCCGATGGCTTTGTTTTGCGCGAAGGCGCCGGCTGAGAGGCACAACAGCAGCACGCAAGCCAGCCACGGACCCAGCCGGTCTGGCCGCGAATTCGTATTCGTTCCGTTTGATCTCACGTTGTCAATTCTCCCATGTGATGGTTTCGGTTCGCGGAAACGCATCAGCGAAGGCTTCCAGCCTTTGCCACTTCCGCCGCGAACACATAGGTAGGCCCGAACATGTTCGAGCGGAACACAACCCACTTCCCATCCGGCGTGAAGCTTACATTCGGCTCAAGGCGGTACTGATGCCGCGACATATTGACTAACTTCTCGGTCCGGAAGACGCCGGGTTGTACAAACCCGGCGTCCTGCACACCCCGGTTTTGAATCAACTCCGGCACGAACAGGTAAATCCATTCTCCGTCTGGGGCGTGCGCAACCTGCCCCGGATCGCCTCCATCACCACAGAACAACTTCCCATCGCGCGACACGTTGAAATGAATCGACCACTCGTTCCGTTGAAGGTGAAACCACGTGCGGGCGTGAGTCTCCACGTTGTACCCGGCTACCCAGAAGTCCTCCCCGCGAGGCGTTTGCAGGTCGTACCAGATGGTCTTGCCTTCCGCGCTCCAGAACTCGTGCCCGAAGATCTCCATCGCCATCCTCCGTGTGTGAACTTTCGTCAGTTGCGTCCCGTCGGTTCGAATCGTCCAGATCCGGTCCACCTTATGCCACGGCCCTTCGTGGCAGAACATCAGCAGGGTTGGATCAGCCGGTGAGAAGAGCAGGTGATTCAGCCAGTCGCGCGAACGGTGGATGACGCGGATATCGCCCGTGTTGACGTTCATAGTGAACATCGCCATGGGCAACCGCGCCGCCCAACGTTCC